>JBOIEM010000183.1:0-4120 GCA_050741115.1 Burkholderiales bacterium | reverse complement strand
GGATCGGCATCCTGAACCCCGCCTTGACCGCGTACGCAGGGTCCGCGTGCAGCGGATTGGTGTCCCCTGAAAGCCGAAATATCAGCGCGGCCTGCGGAAGCGTCGGCAGGTCGCACACGTACTGCGGCGGCGCTCCGGGCAACGGGTGCGGCGCCCGCACCGGGCCGTCCGGACCGCCGAAGCCGCCGTCCGCGCGGCAGAAGCTGGTGGAGTTGAGCGTGCAGAGGATGCTGCCGCTCGCCTTTTCCCGCACCGTGCACTCGGTCATCACCAGCGCGCCCTTGTCCTTGCCTTTGTCCACGACGCCGGTCACGCGGGTCTTGCCGAGGATGTCGCCCTCCACCGGCAGCGTCCTGGCGATGCGGAATCCCTGCTCGCCGTGCACGACGTGGCTGCGCGTGATGCCGGTATCGGGATGCGCATGCCAGGGGCCGGGATAGCCGAGAATGATCGCCATCGTCGGCAGCGCCTGCAATTCCTCCTCGTAGACGAACCTGAGCTGGCCCGCGTCGCACGGGTCGGCGCCGAGGCCGACGCCGAGCGCATAAAGGATGGTGTCGCGCTTGGTGAGGCGCTGCGAGACTTCCGGGATGTCCCAGTTGATGAGCCTGTCGTAATTGATTGCCACGCGACGCAAGACCTCGACTATGCCGTCATCCCCGTGAAGACGGGGATCCAGTCATCGCTGCATGTCCTGGATTCCCGCCTTCGCGGGAATGACGGTCCATGATATTCCCACTAAATGGTCGACGGCCCGCCGAAGATCACGGTGCACTGGCTCGAAAGGACCCCGCCGTTTCCGTGCGCCAGGGCGACTTCGCAATCCTTCACCTGCCGCCGGTCGCACTCGCCGCGCACTTGGCGCACCGCCTCGATCATGACCAGCAGACCGTACATGCCGGGGTGGCAGTAGGAGAGCCCGCCGCCGCTGGTGTTGACCGGCAGCTTCCCGCCCGGCGCGATGGCCCCGTTCGAGACAAAGCGCCCGCCCTCGCCCTTGGGGCAGAATCCCAGGTCCTCGAGAAACAGGATCGGCGTGATGGTGAAAGCGTCGTAGAGCGAGAGCATGTCCACGTCGGAAGGTTTCAGCCCCGCCATCGCGAACGCCTTCGGGCCGGACACGGCCGCGGCGGTCACGGTGAGATCGGCCATGCTCGAGATCGAGGCGTGGCTCAGCGCCTCTCCCGTGCCGAGCACGTAGACGGGCTTCTTTTTCATCGATTTCGCGCGCGCCGCCGAGGCGAGGATCATGGCGCCGCCGCCATCCAGCACGAGACAGCAGTCGCGCACCGTGAAGGGGTGGCTCACCATGCGCGCGTTGAGCACCTGCTCGATCGTGAGCGGCTCCTTCTCCCAGGCCTTGGGGTTGAGTAGCGCCCATTTGCGCGCGGCCACGGCGACTTCCGCGAGCTGCTCGCGGGTGGTGCCGTACCGATGCATGTGGCGCGAGGCCGCCATCGCGTAGGCGGAGGACGGCATGAACGGGCGATAGGGCGATTCGTAGGGATTGAATTCGCGGGGGGACGCGGCCGCGCGCGAGACCGAGCGCTGCGTGCTGCCGTACGCGATCAGCGCCGTTTCGCACAACCCGTGCTCGATCGCCGCCTGCGCGTGCGCCACGTGGCACATGAAGGAGGAGCCGCCGATCTGGGTGCCGTCGAACACCTTCGGCTTGATACCGAGGTACTCGGAGAGCGCCATCGGCCCATTGCGCACCTGGGTGGCCGCGCAGAACACGCCGTCGATATCGGCGAGCTTGAGGCCGCAGTCCTCCAGCGCGCGGAACGTGCCCTGCGCCATGAGATCGAGCGGGGAAGTGTCGGGCGCGACCTGCCCCAGGTCGGATTCCGCGACGCCGACGACGGCAACACTGCCTCGCCTGGTTGCGCTCATGGCTTGGCCTCCGCCGGCGTGAATACGGGGTAGGGCGGCTGCTTGTCGTCTCCCGGAAGCATCTTCACTTTGACCCGCATCCCGATTTTCACCTGCAGGGGATCGATGCCTTCCACCCGGCTCATCATGCGGAAGCCTTCATCGAGGTCGATCAGCGCGACGTTGAGCGGGGGCTCGTTCTTGTAATAGACCACCGTCGTCGCGTACACCGTGCCGAGTCCCTTCGACACGCGCCACTCCAGGTCGGCGCGGCCCGTGCCGGGCGCGGCAACCCGCGGGTAGAACACGGCCTTGCCGTCGGCCGCGGATACCTGGTAGGCAAGCTCGCCTTTTCTGCAGTGCTCGAGATAGGTGCCGTACGGGGAACGCTGCTTGAGATCCAGCATGTTGTTTTCGCTCCTTGTCGGTTGCGTCGCCCAATTCTACCGGCCCGCCCGCGGGCCTGCGGCGGTATTCCGCATCGTGTAACCGGGCGGCCCGGCGCATGCGAGATATACTATGATCCGCCCGGATTGCCGGAATGACGCTCAAGGAGGACGCGATGATCAAGGTCGGTGACAGGCTTCCCGCAGGGAAGCTGTGGGAGCTGCCGGTGGAGTGGTTCGCCGGCTGCCCGACGGCCGCGGACGAGATCGAGATGCCCAAGGCCGTGCAGGGTAAGCGCATCGTGCTCTTCGGAGTGCCCGGCGCCTTTACCCGCACGTGAAGCGCCAAGCACCTGCCCGGTTTTGTGCAGGAGGCTGCGAAGTTGAAGGCCAGGGGGATTGATGAAATCTGGTGCGTGGCCGTCAACGACGCGATGGTGATGGCGGCGTGGGGCAAGGACAACAAGGCGTTCGGCAAGGTGCGCATGATGGGGGACGGGGCCGCTGCCTACACCCGAACGCTGGGGCTCGACCAGGACTTGACCGAGCGCGGCTACGGCGTGCGCGCGCAGCGCTACTCGATGCTGGTGGACAACGGCGTGGTGAAAGCCTTCAACCTCGAGAAGCCGGGACAATTCGAGGTCAGCTCGGCGGAGAAGATGCTCGCGCAGTTATAAGGGTTGCCGTCATTCCCGCGTAGGCGGGAATCCAGGAATGAGCGACGTCAAACAGCCGTGCGTCTATATCGTCGCCAGTGAACGTAATGGAACACTGTACGTCGGGGTTACAAGTGACCTGGTGAAGCGTGGCTGGGAGCATCGTAACAACGAGGTCGAGGGGTTCACCAAGCGATACGGTGTTCATGCACTTGTCTATTACGAAATGCACGAAGACATGATTTCGGCCATAACACGGGAGAAGCAATTGAAGAAATGGCGGCGCGCCTGGAAGCTGCGACTCATTGAGGAACGCAATCCGGAGTGGCGCGACCTCTGGCAGGAGATCGTCTAGGCCTGGATGCCCGCCTTCGCGAGCATGACGAGGTGTAAATCTGGATGCCCGCCTTCGCGAGCATGACGGTGAAACATGTCCCTTACGCTGAGTTCATCCGCGTTTACTCATAACGGCGCGATCCCGCGGCGCTACACCTGCCAGGGCGAGGACGTTTCCGTGCCGCTCGCGTGGAGCGGGGCGCCCGCCGCGACGAAAAGTTTCGTGCTGATCGTGGACGATCCCGACGCGCCCGACCCCAAGGCGCCGCGCATGACCTGGGTGCACTGGGTGCTCTACAACATGCCGCCGACGGCGGCCGGGCTGAAGGAGGCGATCCGGTCGGGAGAGCTGCCGAAAGGCACGATGGAAGGGCTCAACGACTGGAAGCGCACCGGCTACGGCGGGCCGTGTCCCCCGATGGGGCGGCACCGCTATTTTCACAAGCTCTATGCGCTCGACACCGTGCTCCCCGCCATGGAAAGCCCCACGAAGGCCGATCTCGAGCAGGCGATGAAGGGACACGTGCTCGAGAAAGCGGAATTGATCGGCACCTACCAGAAATCCTAGTCGTGCCAGTCAAAAAAAATCCCTCCCCCTTGACGGGGGGCGAGGCGGGGTTTCGAGGAGCATTGCTCCGAGCCGCCGAGCGCCCGACCCGATGCAGCGGGTCGGGACGGACGGGCTAGGGTGGGGGTGAGAATGTCAAAGGGGGAAGGGGAATTCTCGATCGAAGTCGACCTGCTGGCGCCCGGCGCGGAGCGGATCGTCGCCAGAAACCCGTCCCTCGACATCATCGCCCGCGACATCATCTTCGGCGAAGGGCCGGTATGGGACGCGCGCGACCGGCAGCTGTTCTTCACCGACATCAT
>JBOIEM010000182.1:0-6984 GCA_050741115.1 Burkholderiales bacterium | reverse complement strand
TCCATGTCGAAGTTCGCGATCGCGGTCGCGCCGGACTCGAAAATCTACGAGCCCGAGATGCTGAAGAACAGGGAGATCGCGGTCACGCCGAACAACGGCTCCCACTTCACCACGCTCAAGATGATGGAGGGGTTCCTCAGGCAGGAGCACGTCAAGACGACCACCGCGGGCTCGATGCCCAAGCGCATCGAGGCGCTGAAGCAGGGCAAGGTCGCGGCAGTGACCCTGATGGAGCCCTGGATCAGCGTCGCGCAGAAGATGGGCCTGCACATCCTGATCGAGTCGCATTCCACCCGCAGCGAAGCGGCGAGCGACGACCTCGACGGCAGGACACTCGCGGCGATGTTCCGGGCGCAGGCGCGTGCAGTGAAGGAGATCGAGAAGGACCCGACGCCGTACGTTCACTACTTCATCCGCGAGACCGGGGGGCTGCTCGAGCCGAAGGACTTCCAGACCTGGCGCCTGCTGCACGCCGCGCCGCAGCCGTACACGCGCGAGCGCTGGGACGACACCTACAACTGGTCGGTCAAGTGGAACATGGTGGTGCCCGGCGCCACCTACGAGAACATCGTCGACAACCGCGCGTGGCAGTAGTGCTATACGCTTACGGAACTCTCGAGCCGCCGCAAGGCGGCTTTTTTCTTTTCCTCAGTGCTCACCCAAGGAGATATCCCATGATCGGCCGCTGCGCTGCAGTCGTTGTTCTCATCGCCAGCCTGGGCACGGCAGAGGCCCAGGACCGGCTTCCGCTGGTAAAGGTCGTCGCGACGGGCGGGACGATCGCCAACACGCCATCGGGCCGCCTGCACGCCGGCGAAGTCGCGGAAGCGATCCCCGCTCTCAAGAAAGTGGCCCGGCTCGAGGTCGAAGAGCTCATGCGGGTCGGGAGCAGCAGCATTACCGTGGAGAACTGGCTGACGCTCGCCAGGCGGATCAACGAGATCCTCGCCCGGGAGCCCGACGTCAAGGGCGTGGTCGTGACCCATGGATCGAATACCGTCGAGGAGACCGGATATTTCCTGAGCCTGACGGTGAAAAGCGACAAGCCCGTGGTGCTGACCGCCGCGCAGCGGCAGTTCACGACCCTCAGTTCGGACAGCCCCAAGAACTTCCTGCAGGCGGTACGCGTCGCGGCCAGCGACGAGTCCCGGGGCAAAGGGGCGCTCGTCGTCGCCAACGATATGATCAACGCGGCGCGCGACGTCTCCAAGAACATCACCTACCGCTTGGAGACCTACAGCAGCCGGGACATCGGCGCCCTCGGTTTCATCGATGACGACCGGATCACCTGGTATCGCCTGCCGGTGAAGCAGCATGGGGTGGCAACGCCTTTCGACGTCGCGCGCCTGCCGAAGCTCCCGCGCGTGGACATCATATACACCTATGCAGGGGCGGATGGCGCGCTGATCGAGGCGGCGGTTGCGGGCGGTGCCGAAGGCATCGTGATCGCGGGATTTCCGACCGGCTCCGGCACCCCCGCAATGGACGAATCGGTCAAGCGCGTAACCGCCAATGGGATTCCCGTGGTGATGACCAATCGCGGCGGGCTGGGCCGGGTCACCGACACGCGCGCGAAGGAAGCGCGCCCCCTCATCTGGGGAGACAATCTCACGCCGGTGAAAGCGCGGATCCTGTTGATGCTGGCCCTGACGACGACCCGGGACTTCGCGGAGATCCAGCAGATCTTCCAGAAGTACTGAGCATCCCATGAAAATGGGGCTCCGTGACCGCCGGGACCCGCAGGTTCCGGGGTCTAATGATGTCCTCTAGGAACTACTGCTTCACGAGCCCGAGCTCGACCAGGAGCGGCTTCAGCGCCGCGGCTTCCTCGTCCAGCCACTTGCGCGTTTCCGCCGCGCCCTTGAATTCCACGAGCCAGAGGTTCTTTTCGGCATACTGAAGGATCTCTTCGCTCTGCGCCGTCCTGCGCATGACCTCCTCCCAGAACGCGATCTGCGCGGACGTGATGCCCGGGGGCGCCACGAAGCCTTTCCACGACCCGGAACTCTGGTAACCGAGCTCCTGCCACGTCGGCACCGACGCCATCACCCCGCCCAACCGCTTGCCCGAACTGATCGCGATAGCGCGCATCTGGCCTCCCGTGACGTGAGGCACGCTGGTCGAAACGGACGTAATCTGCACATCGGCGTGCCCGCCGAGAACCGCGGTCGCGGTTTCGCCGCCGCCCTTGAACACGGGCGTTCTGACCGCCTTGATGTTGACCCCGGCCTTGCTCATGGGCAACCCGATCGACAATCGGTGCCCCGTGCTGGTCAGCGCGATGCTCAACGACGCCGGGTTCCTGCCGAGCGCTTCGAGGAGGTCCTTGCCGGTCTTGAGCGGTGAATCCGCGCGCACCACCGCGACCATGGGCTCGGTGATCAAATACGCGATCGGCGTGAAATCGTTGTGGGTAAGCCCGGTGCGGCCTTGTAACGGGTTAAACACCATCGGCGTCGACATGATGCCGATGTGGTGGGGATCTCCCGCACGCTGCTGGATGTAGGTATAGCCAACGACATGCTCCCCGCCGCTGCGGTTTGTCACCGAACTCGGAACCGGCAGGAGTTTCAACTCATTCCACAGCCTGTGGACGATCCTCGCCGCGATGTCGTTCGATCCCCCGGGACTGGTTGGTACCGTCAGCTCGATATTGCGTTCCGGCTTCCACCCCTGGGCCAGGGCCGGGCCCGCCAGCGCGGCGCCGCAGCCAAACAGCAGCACTTTGGCCAGTCGGCCACTCCGTTTCGCTCGCATGGCAGCCCCTCCCCCGATTTCCCTACTTGATGTCGACGCCGGACGCCTTCACCAGCTCGGTGATGCGCTTCCTTTCGTCGCTCCGGAACGAATCGAGCTCTTTCCGCCCGCCCCCGACGATTTCGATCCCCAGCACCTTGAGCTTCTCGCCAAACGCGGGCTCCCTGGCCGCTTTCACGACCTCGGCGCTCACCTTGTTGAGTACCGCGGCCGGCGCGCCGAGCGGGGCCACGATGCTGTACCAGCCGAACATCGCGTAGCCCGGGACCGCTTCCGCGATCGCCGGCACGTTGGGCAGCGCCGGCGAGCGCTTCGGGGTGGTCACGCCAAGCGCCCGCAGCCGTCCGGACTCCACGTGAGGCCGCGCCGCCGGATAGACCGCGTAGGTAAGCTGCACCTCGTTTGCCAGCGTATCGAAGATGGCCTGCGGGATGCCCTTGTAGGGCACGTGCAGCATGTCGGTGCCCGTCAGGCGCGTGAACATGACACCTGACAGATGCTCCGAGGCGCCGGCGCCCGCCGAGCCGTAGCGCAGCTTCCCCGGCGACTTCTTCGCGAGCGCAATCAGCTCGGGTATGGATTTCGCCGGCACTTGCGGGTTGACCATCTGCACGAACGGCACCGTTCCGATGAGGCTGACCGAGGCGAAATCCTTATCCAGGTTGAACTTGAGATCGGGATAGACCGACGTCGCGACGAACAGCTGCGAGGTCAGCATCATCCACGTGTAGCCATCGCGTTCCGCGCGCAAGGCCAGTTCCGCGCTGATGATTCCGGCCACACCGGGCCGGGAGTCGACGACAACACGCTGCCCCCACACTCCGTACAGGTGGTCGGCCATGAGGCGCGCGATGATGTCGGGTCCGGAGCCCGGCGCGCTGCCGATGACGAGACGGATGGGTTTATTCGGGTAGGCCGGCTGCGCGGCGTAGCCTGCCGGCGCCGCCCACAGCGCCACCGCCAGGCAGATCATCAGTCTCGTTTTCATGTCGCCTCCTCGATTTCCAAACCCCTCACCCCAACCCTCTCCCCGTTTACACGGGGCGAGGGGGGATTCCAGAGATCGGTTCTTCGTCACTTCGTCACCGGGTCACTGCGTCAGTGACGCTGAGACACCCGCTGGCCCGCGGTCTTGCGCGTTGCCGTCCAGGCGCCGGTTGCATCCCCCTTCAAGTCCCCGCTCATCGTGTCGCCGTCCACGCGGCCGACGTATTCGATGCCGCGAACGGAGAAGCTGATTCGATCCCCGCGCAGCCGGCCGTTGGTGATCCGCGTGGTGGTGCCGCCCGAGTTCAGGGTGCCGGAGATTTCCTGGAATTTCTGCTTGAGCCTGAGGGTACCCCCGGAGACCCGCCAGGAGCCCGCCACCTTGGCGGGCACGATGTACAGGTAGGCGCTGCACCAGCTCCCGCACTCGCCCTCCGCCCGGCCGGTCTCGTCGGCCTTCCAGTCGTCGATCTCGAAGCCGTTCACGACGATGCGGGAGCCCGGCTTCATGTCGAGGAACTTCGGAACCAACTTGTTGAGATTCTCGGCGAGCAGGAAGAGGGCGAGGACCGTCGCCTGCGAGACGTCGGCCTCGTACATGTCGCCCTGCACGAACCCGGCCTTGTCGGCGACCCCCTCCCTCGCCGCGACGCGGCGCGACAGCTCGACCATGTCCTGGTTCCATTCCACGCCCAGCGCGCGGGCCCCGCGCTTCGCGGCGGCGATCACGTTGCGGCCGTCGCCCGAGCCGAGATCCATGACGTAGTCCTGCGGCGTCACGCGCGCCATGTCCAGCATCTTCTCGACCAGGACGTGCGGCGTCGGCACCCACACGACGTCCTTGCCGGGCTGGCCCTCGATCGGCTCGTACGGTTCCTTGACCTCCTGGGCCAGCGCCGCGGCTGCGGCAATCGAGACGAAGCACGACGCCAGGAATATGCGGGATACGCGATGCGAAAGGTTCAAGCGGGTCTCCTGCGCGGGTTGATTCGGGGTAGAGATACTAGCGGAAAACAGAAGGCCCCGCGACGGCCTAACCGGCCACCGCGGCCACGCTGTCGAGAAATTGCAGCATGCGCGGCGGCGCGGTTTCCTCCGTTTGCCCCGCGGGCGGGACATCCCAGTACTCCGAGCGCGGCAGGCATTCCTCCAGGTAGCGGGCGGCCGAGGTCGCGTGCGACGGATCGCGGCCCGGAATGACGAGCGCGGGAATCTCGAGGCGGAGGAGCGCCTCGGGCTCGGCGCCGGGCGCGGTGTCGCGGTCGAGGAGCGCGCGACCCATGCCCTCGACCATGCGCCGGTAGTGATCCGGGTCCTGCCTTGCATAGGACTCGGCGAAGGCGCGGTCGCGCCGGATCACCGAGGCCCACGGTCCGCCTCTCGGGTCCTCGCCGAAGCTCTTTCCTGAGGTGGCGGCGAGCGCTGCCACTTCCCCCAGTCCATGGCTCTGGACAAAGTCGAGATGCTGCGCGAAACGCTGCTGGCCATTGATCCGGTAGCGGGCGCCGCCCACGGGCCAGTAGAGGACCATGCTCAGCACGGCGTGCGGGTGGGCGACGGCGAACGCGATGACCGGGCTGCACCCCATGCAGCCTCCCATCAGGTGCGCCCGCTCGATGCCCAGATGGTCGAGGAGTCCCCTGCCCTGCGCCACGTAGTGGCCCCAGGTCACGCGCTCGACGCGGCCGCCCGACTGCCCGCACTCGCGCCGGTCGAAAACGACGCAGGTGTAGCGCTTCGGCAGGTGCTCGAGCGGCTTGATCCGGGCATAGACGCCGAGCGTAGACCATTTCTCCACGGTCGCGTCGAATCCACCCGGCGCGTACATCAGCAGCGGCGGGCCGGAACCGAGCACCTCGTAGCGGGTGATGATGCCGTCCACGACCGCGGTCGCCATGGCTCAGCCCTTGATCTGGCGGCCGGCGCGCACATCGGCGATCAACTCGGTGAACGCCTGGAGGCTCAACCTCGCAGTGTTCGCGTAGGTTTCCGCCGTGGAGTCGATCCATTTCGCCCCGTAGCCGATGGCGGTGTGCGCAAGGCGCATCCGCCCGTCGAGCCAAGGGCCTCCGCCGAGCCCGCCGATGACTGGAATCGAGACCGCCTTCGCCACCGCCGCGCCCGCCTCCTGCCCGGAGTGCCGGAAGTCGAGCAGCGCGGCGCCGGCATCCTCCAGCCGCTTCGCCGCCTCCACGAGCTGCGCGGCGGGAATGTTCTTTCCTCCGTGAAATTCGGCGAAGACGGGAATTCCGGCGCGGACGATCGCGCGCACGGTCTCGGGAACGCCTAGGATCTTCACCATTGCGGCGCCGCCCTCTTGCGCGTGGCGGATGGCGGCGCTCACCGCGGCCCGGGTCCCCGCCTGCACGGGGCCGTATGGGATGTCGCAGCTCACGAGCGCGCGCTTCGCGCCGCGGCACACCGCCTTGCATGCCAGCAGGATTTCTTCCATGGTAACTTCCGTCTCCGTGGGCTGGCCCCACAGATTGGCGCCGACGGAGTCCCCGACGGAGATGAGATCCACCCCCGCGCGGTCGGCGATCTGCGCGGTCGGGTAATCATAGGCGACCACGCCGACGATTTTCTTGCCTTCGCGCTTCATCTGCTGCAGCGCGGGAATGGTGACTGGGGATTCATTGGGCGCCACGGTCCCTCCTGTTTCGCTCATTCTTTCACAGTCGCCTTGTTCGCCGCCAGCCGGACAACGCTCTACTTACGCGCTCGGTTCAGGCGTGATAGAAACTTGGATTAAGCGGGCTATCCATGCGGATAAGCGATGAAGGATTTCGCTCACCCCTCATACAGTCCCCTCGCGGGGCCCGGTGACTTTCTTTGCCCCCCCAAAGAAAGGGGGTTCCCCGGTTCGCCGCCGCTACCTCCTGAACTCGTAGCGGTTCCCTGCGCTGCTCGACCAGCCCGGCGGTCTGCGCAACTCGCGCTACGCCATCGCGCCAGTCACGTTTCGGGCGGGTGATATCAGCCAGGATGTGATGATGATCATGCCGCTGCCTTCGTCCGGTTGAACCGTTGCTCGAAATCACCGACGACACGCAGAATTTCATCGAAGCCGGGTCTCGCGCCATAGAACATCGGTTCGGCCATCTCTTCGTAGTCCCGTCGCCAGGCGTCGCGATGGTCTGACGGAGGCGTCAGACGCAGTGAGCCCGGGCGTAGTGTTGAGTAATCCACCCAGCCCAGCTTGAAAAAAATCTCCCGATGCTCGGCTACGCGGTTGAAGAG
>JBOIEM010000181.1:0-4476 GCA_050741115.1 Burkholderiales bacterium | reverse complement strand
CTCGATCCGGCTGACCCGCCAGTTCGAGCCCGACCCGCAAGCGTGGCCGCAAATTACGATCCAGATGTTCGGCTCGGTGCACCTCTATGACTTCAACGCCGTGATCGCGGATTTCCAGGCGGCGCTTTCGGCCGATCCGTCACTCACCGCGTTTCCGCTCGATGGCGTGTTGCAGGCCCATGAAACGGACGTGAGCGAGACGCATGCCTTCGGCGGGGCGCTTGCCTATCAGTACGGGACCGCGGGTAGCCTCAACGCGCTCGACGACGCGGCGATCCGCCAGGTTCTGGGTGACGCGAGTTTCGGAACGGCGCCGCAAAGCATCACGGTATCCGGCGGCGGCAATCAGGCGCCGGTCCTCGACGGTCCCATTGCTGATCAAAGTGCACAGGAGGACGCGGCCTTCAGTTTCACGCTTCCCGCTGGCACGTTCGTGGATGCCGATGCTGGGGATGCGCTCGCCTTCAGCGCGGCGCGTGCAGACGGATCACCGATGCCGGGCTGGTTGAGTTTTGAGGGGGCGACCCAGAGCTTCAGCGGTACGCCCACCAATGACGATGTCGGCGCGTTCGACGTCTCGGTCACCGCCACCGATGCCGGAGGCCTCAGTGCGTCCGATACCTTCACGTTGACAGTCATCAATACCAACGATGCGCCGGTCGTGTCGCAAGCGCTCGCCGATCTCAGCACCACCGAGGGCCAGGCGTTCTCCTTCGTCGTGCCGGGAACCACGTTTGCCGACGTGGATGCCGCCGATACGCTGACGTATTCCGCGATGCTTGCGAGCGGGCCGGCGCTGCCCGCGTGGCTTGCCTTCGACGCCGCCGCGCGAATGTTCTCCGGCACTCCAGGCGGGTCGGACGTTGGTACATTCGCGATTCGAGTCGCGGCGACCGATTCCTCGGGCGCGCAGGCGGCCGATGAGTTCAATCTTTCGGTCGCGCTGGCAGCCGGGGTGACGCTCACCGGCACCAGCGGCCAGGACATCTTGGTAGGCGGCCCCGGCGCGGACACCATCTCCGGCCTGGCGGGCGCCGACCAGCTCTACGGCAACGAAGGCTCGGACGCGCTCGATGGCAATGACGGTCCGGACGAGCTTTACGGCTCTACCGGCAACGACACGCTCTACGGAGGTTTCGGCGCCGATTTGATGCTCGGTGACGAAGGCGCTGACACGCTCTACGGCGAAGTCGGGGCCGATACGATGTGGGGCGGGTTCGGCGACGACTTCATGGATGGCGGAGACGGCAACGACACGCTGCGTGCGGAAGACGGGCAAGACGTTCTCTACGGGGGCATCGGCGCCGATAACCTTTACGGCGGGATCGGCAACGACTATCTCTCGGGCGGGCTCGGAGGCGACCAGCTCTTCGGCGAGGACGGCACCGACGTATTGCAGGGGGGCGATGGCGCCGACGCGCTCGTCGGCGGCACCGGGAACGATGTGCTCCAGGCCCGTCTCGGTGGCGACACCCTCGATGGCGACGGCGGCAACGACTTCCTCGCCGCCGGTGGAGGCGCCGATACGATCAAGCCGGGCGCGGGGCAGGATGTGATTGCGTTTAACCGGGGCGATGGCTCCGACATCGTTCAGGCGACGGGAGCCCCGGAGGACACGCTGTCCGTCGGCGGGGGGGTGCGCTACCAGGAACTGACGCTCTCGAAGAGCAACAATGATCTGGTGCTCGATGCTGGCAGTGGCGACCGGCTCACCTTCAAGGACTGGTATGCCGCGACCCCGGTGCGCCCGGTGCTCAACCTCCAGCTGATCGCGGAGGCGATGGCGGACTTCGATCCCGCGAGCACCGATCCGTTGCTCAACCGCAAGGTGCAGACCTTCGACTTCCAGGGCATCGCGCAAGCGTTCGACGCGGCGCGCGCGGCGAACCCGGCGTTGACCTCCTGGGCCCTCACCAACGCGCTGCTCGACTTCCATCTGTCGGGCAGCGACACCGAGGCGCTGGGGGGCGATCTCGCCTACCAGTACGGGAAGAACGGGGCGCTCACCGGCATTGCGCTCGACGCGGCGCGGGACATTGTGGGGAGCGCGCAGTTCGGCGCGCAGGCGCAGGCGCTGCGCCCGCTCGCGAGTCTTCAGGACGGGCTCGTCAAGCTGGGTTAGCCCGTGAAAGTCAAAGATCGCATTCTGAGCCTGCGCGCCGAGGCGTGGGAATTCGCCCCGGCGATTTTGCGCGTGGAGCAGGAGCTGCCTTCGCCCTTGCCGCGGCTCATCCTCTATACCCTGCTCGCGCTCTTCGCGGTGGCGCTCCTGTGGGCGGCGTTCGGTCGGCTTGACATCATTGCGGTGGCTCAAGGGAAGCTCGTGCCGCAGAGTTTCCTGAAGATCGTGCAACCGGCTGAATCCGGCATCGTGAAGGAGATCCTGGTCAGCGAGGGCGATTCGGTGACGGCAGGCCAGGTGCTCGTGCGCATGGACACCCGGTTGTCGGAAGCGGACGGCAGGACGCTCCTCGCGGAGTTGCAGCGCAAGCGCCTCCAGTTGCGCCGCATCGAAGCCGAGCTGACGGGTAAGCCGCTCAAGCTTCTCGCCGACGATCCAGAAGACATGTTTGCGCAGACCGCGTTGCAGTTCCAGGCGCGGCGGCAGGCGTATCTCGATGCCCTCGGCGCAGAGCAGGCGACGCTCATCAAGGCGCAGCATGACTTGAAGGCGGCCGCCGAGATCGAAGGAAAGCTCCAGAAGACGGTGCCGATCTACAAGGACTATGCGGAATCGTGGGACCGGCTGGCAAAGGAAGGATTCGCGGGAAGACTGCTTGCGCTGGAGCGCCAGCGCACCTACCTCGAGAGCGAGCAGGAGCTGCGCGCCCAGACCGAGAACGTGGCGAGCCTCAAGGCGCTGATCGCGCAGTCCGAAAAGCGCATTTCGCAGATCACCTCCAACTACCGCCAGCAATTGCAGAACGAGCGGGTCGAGGCGGAAGCGCTCTATCACAAGCTTCAGCAGGACTGGGACAAGCAGGAGTACCGCCATGCGCTGCTCGAACTGAAGGCGCCGCAGGCCGGTATCGTGAAGGACCTCGCGACCCATACGCCGGGCACCGTGGTCGCCCCGGGAACGATCCTGCTGACGCTGGTGCCGCACGATGAGCCGCTCATCGCCGAAGTGTGGGTCAGCAATGCCGACGCGGGCTTTGTTGTGACCGAGCAGAAGGCGCGCGTGAAGCTCGTTGCGTACCCGTTCCAGAAGTACGGCATGCTGGAGGGGGAAGTGAAGCACATCAGCCCTGATGCCACCGATCGCGCCGATGCCGTGCAGGACAGGAAAAGCGCCGATCCGTCGCTCCCCCATCAGGGCTACCGCACACTGGTGGCTCTCAAGGCCCCGTATCTGGAGCGCGACGGCAGACAGTACAAGCTCTCCCCGGGGATGCAGGTGAGCGCCGAGCTCAATCTCGGCAGCCGCACCGTCCTGGAGTACCTGCTGTCCCCGGTTCAGAAGACGGTAGCTGAAGCGGCCAGAGAGCGCTAACAGGCTGCTGAATTTGTCCCGTCGCTCCCGCGAAGGCGGGAGCCCAGGTGCGTCACCCGGCTTCAAATCGAGTCCCAAGAGAACACGTCCGCTGTCCGGTCGAGCGGAAAGAACCAGCTCCTCAGCGCGGGCAGCATGTGCTCGGCGCAGGTTTCCGGCGTCCAGCCCTCCGAGCGGTGGATGCTCCGGAGCGGGCGCGACTGGCTCATGAGGAAGATCTCGTTCTTGCGCACCGAGAACACCTGCCCGGTCACTTCCTTCGCCGCGTCGCTCGCGAGAAAGACGGCGAGCGGCGCGTTGTGCCCGGCGGTGACCTGCTTGCGCTGCTCGACGCGCTTGGCGGCCGCCGGGTCCTTGGACGGGATGGATGCGGTCATGCGCGTCCAGGCGACCGGGGCGATGCAGTTGGAGCGCACGTTGAAGCGCTGCATGTCGATCGCGATGTTCTTCGACAGGCCGACCATGCCGAGCTTGGCGGCACCGTAGTTGACTTGGCCCATGGCGCCGACCAGGCCCGAAGTGGATGTCATGTGGACGAGACAGCCGCTCTCCTGCCTGCGGAAGTGGTCGGCGGCATGGCGGCTCGTGTTGAACGCGCCTTTCAGCATGACCTTGACCACCGAGTCCCAGTCGTCCTCGGTCATCTTGTGGAAGATCACGTCCCGCAGGATGCCGGCGTTGTTGACCACGCAATCGATGCGTCCGAAGGAGTCCACCGCGCACTGGATGATCTTCGCGGCGGAGGCGAATTCCGCGACGCTGTCGTAGTTGGGAACCGCCTCGCCGCCGGCCCGCTTGATCTCGGCGACGACCTCCTCGGCGGGCGAGCGGTCGCCGCCTTCTCCCGCGAGCGATGCGCCGATGTCGTTTACCACGACCTTCGCGCCGTGGGCCGCCATCAGCTTCGCGATCGCGGCGCCGATGCCCCGCCCCGCGCCGGTCACCACGACCACCATGCCTTCAACCATTTTTCCAGGCGTCAC
>JBOIEM010000180.1:0-6034 GCA_050741115.1 Burkholderiales bacterium | reverse complement strand
GCGGCGAGCTGCGCGGCATCGCGCACGAGGCGGCCCTGCCGGTCCTCAGTGATGCTGTAGCCGCGCTCCAGCACCGATTGCGGATCGAGGTGCTTCACGTTCGCCTCGAGGCGCGCCACCAGCGCCGCGGCGGTCTCGAGGCGCCGCCGCGCGCCATCCCGCAGGCGGCGAGCGAGTTCCGCGCAGCTGCGGTGGAATTCTGCCACGCTAAGCGTGCGGGCGGCGAGCCGCAAGCCCGCTTCGCGCAGGCGCCAGCCGCGCACGTCGAGCGCGCGCGCCCACGCTCCGGCAAGCCGGCTCGCAAGGTGGCGCAGCTCGCCCAACTGGTTGCGGATGCGCTCGCCGGGGTGAACCAGGCGGCGCGACAGGGTGTCGAGCCGCTGCATCCGGCTCTCGAGCCCGCGCAGGGCGTTCCTCGACAGCCGGAGCGCGAGGTGCGTCATCTGCTTCGACAGCTCCTGCCGGTCGGGACTCGCCATCTCGGCGGCCGCGGTCGGGGTCGGCGCGCGCACGTCCGCGACGAAATCCGCGATGGTGAAGTCGGTCTCGTGGCCAACGCCCGACACGACCGGGATGCCGCAGGCAAGGATAGCGCGGGCCACGATTTCCTCATTGAACGCCCACAGGTCCTCGATGCCGCCGCCGCCGCGGCAGACGATTAGCACGTCGCAATCGCGCCGCTCGCCAGCGGCGGCAACAGCGGCTGCGATGCGCGTCGCGGCGCCCTCGCCCTGCACCGGCGTGGGGTAGACGACAACCGGCAGCCGCGGCATGCGGCGCTTCAGCGTGGTCAGCACATCGCGCAGCGCCGCCGCCTGCGGCGAGGTCGCGATGCCGATCGCGCGCGGGAAGCGTGGCAGCGGCCGCTTGCGCGCCGGGTCGAACATTCCCTCGTTCTCAAGCGTCGCCTTCAGGCGCTCGAACGCCTCGTAGAGCGCGCCCAGGCCGGCGCGGCGCATGGTCTCGACATTGAGCTGGAACTTGCCGCGCGCCTCGTAGAGCGTGGGAAGCGCCCGCACTTCCACCTGCATTCCATCCCGGGGCTGCCATCCGTGCCATTGCGCCCGGTGGCGGAACATCACGCAGTCCACCTGCGCCTGCGCGTCCTTCAGCGTGAAGTAGCAGTGGCCGGACTCGTAGCGCTTGAAGTTGGAGATCTCCCCGGCCACCCACAGGAGCGGCAGGTTGCGCTCGAGCACCTCCCGTGCAATCCGGTTCAACTCCGAGACCGAGATGACTTGCGGCGGCGGCAACGCGAGGTCGGGCATCACCGCATTCTACTCAACGCGGTCGCGCGCCGCGCCGAGCGAGGATTTCCCTGACGGATTCAGGGCTTGCGCGAGCAACCGGCGCCATTTTTTCGTCCACAGCGGCCGGGCATGCGAAGGGGCTGCCGCCCGCGGGCGCGGCAAACGCAGGGATTTCGGGTCAAGCCGTTGAATTCAGGACGCAATCCTGAGACTCCGCCGGGGGTGACCCGGTCATCCACCAGGCGGAGATCGTTTGCCGTTGAGTCGCCAACAGAATATGCACAGGGTTATCCACAGGTCGCGTCGCAAGCAGAAAAAGTCCCGCGTGATCGGCCTGCCACGTTCTTCGAAAGAAACTTCGCGCAATCGTCGACCGGGTTCGCGGAGGTTGCTCAAAATTCATCGCGCGGATAAAGTGACTCCGGATTTCGGGGAATTCACGCGCTTGGTCGCACTCATCGAAGCCGCAGGCTGGCCGATCTGGTTCCTGATCGTCGCATCGGTCATCGCTCTCGCCATCATCGGGGAGCGCTGGTGGTCGCTGCGCGAGAGCTTCGTCATGCCGAGGGACCTGCTCGCCCAGACGATCCAGGAATTTCGCGAGAATAAGACGTCCCCGCAGATGCTTTCCCGGCTCGCCAGGGGCTCGCCCCTGGGCCACGTGTTCGCCGCCGGCCTGCGCAACGCCAAGAGCCCGCCCGCCATCATCAAGGAGGCGATCGAGGAATCCGGTCGCACGGTCGCGATCGAACTCGAGCGCTTTCTCACCAGCCTTGGAACCATTGCCGTCATAGCGCCGCTGCTTGGGCTGTTCGGCACCGTTGTCGGCATGATCGAGATCTTCGGCGCGCAGACGCCGCAGGGCACCAATCCGCTGGTGCTGGCCCACGGCATCTCGATCGCCCTCTATAACACCGCCCTCGGCCTGGTGGTCGCGGTCCCCGCCATGATCTTCTACCGCCATTTCCGGGCCAAGGTCGATGTGATGCTGGTGGACATCGAGATGCAGGCGATCAAGCTGGTCGAGATGATCCACGGCGAAAGGCGGTAGTGCGATTCCGCCCGCGCGCCTACCGCGAGGAGCCGGAGATCAACTTCATCCCGTTGATCGACGTGCTGCTCGTGATCCTGATCTTCTTGATGGTCACCACCACCTATTCGCGCTACGCCGAGCTGCAGATCAACCTCCCGACCGCCGAAGCGGAGCGCCAGCCGGACCGCCTCGATCAGATCGACGTCGCGGTGGACGTCCAGGGCCGCTATTCAATCAACCGCAGCCCGGTGGCGTTCAGCAGCGCGGGCGCATTCAGCGCCGAATTGCGCCGGGCGGGCGGGAGCGCGAAGGAACCCGTGGTCGTCATCACCGCCGACGCCAATGCGCCGCACCAGTCGGTGATCAACATCATGGAAGCCGCGCGCCTCGCGGGCTACGGCAAGATCACCTTCACCACCCAGGCTGGAAAGAAATGATTCGTGACTGGTGACTGGTGCGAACCGGTTTTCGAGTCACAAATCACGAGTCACAAGTCACCCCTCATGGCGTGGATCGAGCCCCACTGGCAGCGCTCCACCCCCGTGAGCGCGGCGCTGTACCCGTTGAGCCTGATCTACGGTGCCGCGGCGAGGGCGCGCGCGGCGGCTTACCGCGCCGGGGCCGTCCCGAGCGTCAGGCTCCCCGTGCCGGTCATCGTCGTCGGCAACATCACGGTCGGCGGCACCGGCAAGACGCCTCTTGCGCTGTGGCTCGCGCAAAGCCTGCGCGGGCGGGGCTACACCCCCGGAATCGTCTGCCGCGGATACGGAGGCCGCTCGCTCGCGCCGCAACGGGTGCTGCCCGACTCCGACCCCTACGCGTGCGGCGACGAAGCGGTGCTGCTCGCGCGCCGCAGCGGCTGCGAGGTGTGGATCGGGGCGGACCGCGTCGCCGCCGGGCGCTCGCTCCTCGCGGCGCGGTCCGCCTGCAACGTCGTGATCAGCGATGACGGCCTGCAGCACTATGCCCTCGCGCGCGAGGTCGAGCTCTGCGTGGTGGACGCCGCGCGCGGTTTCGGCAACGGCTGGCTGCTCCCCGCGGGACCGCTGCGCGAGCCGCTCTCCCGCCTCGCGACCGTCGACGCGCTCGTGCTCAACACCGGCAACGGGAGCGCCCCGCAAGCATCCCTGGGACCCATGCCGGGGAAAACGCCGCGATTCACGATGCGGCTCGAGGGCGGAGAGTTCCGCAATCTCCAGGATCCCGGGCGCCGGGCCGGGCCGCAGCATTTCCGCGGCAAGCGCGTGCATGCGGTCGCCGGCATCGGCGATCCGGAGCGTTTTTTCCGGCATCTGCGGGGACTCGGCATGGAGTTCACCGCTCATGCCTTTCCGGATCATCACCCGTTCGCCGCGTCCGACCTGGATTACGCCGGGGCGGAAGCAATGCTGATGACGGAAAAGGATGCGGTAAAATGCCGGCGTTTCGCAGAAGCATCGCACTGGGAGCTCGCGGTGGACGCGGTGCCCGACGGCGCGCTCGCTGAACTCATCCTGCGCAAGCTGAAGACACGTGGATAGCAAGCTGCTCGACATACTGGTGTGCCCGCTGTGCAAGGGCCCCCTGCTCTACCGCAAGTCCCAGGGCGAGCTCCTGTGCAAGCCCTGCCGCCTCGCCTATCCCGTCCAGGACGACATCCCGGTCATGCTCGAGGACGAGGCGCGACGACTGCCACCCGAAGAAGAGGCGTGAAGTTCAGCGTCATCATTCCCGCCCGCTACGCCTCCACGCGGTTCCCGGGCAAGCCGCTCGCGGACGTCTCGGGGAAGCCAATGGTGGTGCGCGTCGCGGAACGCGCGCGCCGGAGCGGCGCCGCGGAAGTGATCATCGCCACCGACCATCCCCGCATCGCCGACGCGGCCGCGCGCCACGGCTTCGAGGCGGTCATGACCTCGAGAAGCCACGCCTCCGGCACCGACCGCATCGCCGAAGTCGCCGCGCGGCGCCGCTATCCCGGCAGCCGCATCGTCGTCAACGTGCAGGGCGACGAGCCGTTCATCGAGCCATCCCTGATCCGGCGGGTCGCGTCCGGACTCGCGCGCCATCGCGGCGCATCCATGGCAACGGCCTGCCACCCGATCCGGGACGCGCGCGAGCTCCGGGATCCGAACGTCGTGAAGGTGGTGCTGGACCGCGACGGCTACGCGCTCTACTTCAGCCGGGCGCCGATCCCCTGGGCCCGCGACGGGTTCGCGCGCGGCGTCTCCCGCGTGCCGCCGGGGCTGCCGGTCTACCGCCATCTCGGCATCTACGCCTACCGCGCGGCATTCCTGCGCGCCTTCACGCGCCTCGAGCCGGCCGCGATCGAGCGCTTCGAGGCGCTCGAGCAGCTGCGCGCGCTCGCGCACGGCCACCGCATACACTGCGAGATCACGCGCGCGGCGCCGCACCCCGGGGTGGACACGCCCGCCGACCTGAGGCGCGTATTACGCCGCCTCCGGTGAGCGCCCGCGCGCGTTGTGGCGCGGCCGGAATCGGTGATACATTGCGCGGTCGCTGCCCGTGAGAAGGCCATGAGAATAATACTTCTGGGCATGCCCGGTGCCGGCAAGGGCACGCAGGCCCGCTTCCTCATCGAGAGATACCGAATCCCTCAAATTTCGACCGGCGACATGCTGCGCGCCGAGATCAAGACCGGCACGGCCCTCGGGCGGGAAGCCCGGAACTATATGGACCGCGGCGAGCTGGTGCCCGATCACCTGGTGATCGAGCTGGTCAAGCAGCGCGTGAAGCAGCCCGACTGCGCGCGGGGTTTCATCGTCGACGGCTTCCCGCGCACGGTCGCCCAGGCCGAAGCGCTGCGCGATGCCGGTATCGACATCGACTGCGTGGTGGAGATCGAGGTCGACAACGACGAGATCCTGCGGCGGATGACCGGAAGGCGCGTGCACCCTGGTTCGGGCCGCACCTACCATACCGAGTTCAATCCGCCGCGGGTGCCGGGCAGGGACGACGTCACCGGCGAGCCCCTGATCCAGCGCCCGGACGACAACGAGGAGACGGTTCGCCGCCGCATTGCGACCTACCATTCGCTCACCAAGCCCCTCGTCGCCTACTACATGAAGCAGCGCGAGCGGGGAGAGCCGCGCGCTCCGCTCTACGTCAATATCTACGGCAAGGGGTCGATCGAGCACATCCGCGACAAGCTCTTCGCCGCGCTCTCCACCCGGAGCTAGCGGGCCGGTGACGCGGCGCCGGCGGTCGACGAACGATGAGGATCCTGATCATGGGAATGCCGGGCGCCGGCAAGGGAACGCACGCGGCGGCCCTCGGGGTACGACTGAAGGTCCCCCAGATCTCGACGGGCGACATGCTGCGCGCCGCGGTCGCTGCCGGCACCGCCCGCGGCCGCGAAGCCGAGGGCTACATGAAGCGCGGAGAGCTCGTCCCCGATCGCCTGGTTGTCGAGCTGGTCCGGGAGCGCGTGAAGGAGGCCGATTGTGCCGGCGGCTTCATCCTCGACGGCTTTCCGAGAACGCTCGCGCAGGCACGGGCACTGCGTGAAGCGGGAGTCGGAATCGACATCGTCCTCGAGCTTCACGTGCCGGACGAGGAAGTGATCGAGCGGATGACCGGACGCCGCACTCACCTGCCCTCCGGGCGCGTCTACCACGTCACCCGGAATCCACCCAGGATCGCAGGCGCGGACGACGTCACCGGCGAGCCGCTCAGCGTGCGCGCCGATGATGCCGAGGACACGGTGCGCAACCGGATCGCCGGCTATCACGCGCAGACCGGGCCCCTCCTCGAC
>JBOIEM010000179.1:0-5123 GCA_050741115.1 Burkholderiales bacterium | reverse complement strand
GCGCGCAGATTCCTCTGTCCTCGGTGGCCGAGATCGCCATCTCCGACGGCCCGCCGATGCTGAAGAGCGAGAACGCGCGGCTCTCGGGCTGGATCTATGTCGACATCCGCGGCCGCGACCTCGGCTCGGTGGTCGCCGACGCGCAGCGCGCAGTGGCCGCGCAGGTGAAGCTCCCTCCCGGCTACTCGGTCGCCTGGTCGGGGCAGTTCGAGTACCTCGAGCGCGCGAAGGCGCGGCTCTCGCTGGTGGTGCCGTTCGTGCTGCTCATCATCCTGGTCCTGCTGTACCTCACCTTCCGGCGGTTCGACGAGGCGCTGCTCATTATGCTGTCGTTGCCCTTCTCGCTCGTCGGCGGCTACTGGTATATCTACGCGCTCGGCCACAACCTCTCGGTCGCGGGGGCCGTCGGCTTTGTGGCACTTGCCGGTGTCGCCGCCGAATTCGGCGTGGTAATGCTGGTTTACCTGCGGCAGGCGGTCGAGCGCCGCGCCGCCGACGGGCAGCCGGTCACCGACGCGCAGCTGCGCGAATCGATAGACGCGGGCGCGGTGCTGCGCGTGCGGCCGCTGGCGATGACCGCGGCGGTGATCCTCGGCGGCCTCGCGCCGATCATGTGGTCCGAGGGCACCGGCGCGGAGGTGATGCAGCGCATCGCCGCGCCGATGATCGGCGGCATGATCACGGCGCCGCTGCTCTCGATGTTCGTGATTCCCGCCGCGTATTACCTGATGCGCCGGCCCCGCCGCGCGCGCGAAGAAAAGCCGCTTCTTCAAAGCACAACCCGTGAAGCAACCTGATGCAAGACATTCCGTGTGCATCTCGACCCAAGTGAAAGGAGAAATACCGTGAAGCAATCTGTGGCACTATCGCTGGTCCTCGCCCTGTCCCTGGCAATCCCCGCCGTGAGTCATGCCCAGTCCGGGGGCACGCAAAGCATGGAAATGGACAAGAAGCCGGCCGCCGGAGCGCGGACGGCGCATAAGGCGACCGGCGTGGTCAGGAAGGTCGATCCAAAGGCCAGCTCCGTCACGCTGGCCCATGACCCGGTCAAGAGCCTGAACTGGCCCGCCATGACCATGGGCTTCCAGGTCAAGGACAAGACGCTGCTCGACAAGCTGCAAGCCGGCAAGAAGGTCGAATTCGAGTTCGTGCAGCAGGGCAAGGACTACGTCATCACCACTGTGAAATGAGCGCGGGGCAAGGGCAGCCCACCGTCGAGCAAGATCGAAGGAAATGACGGTAATGGCCGATGACCAATGCGTTCGCTCAGCAGCCGCGACACTGGTATGGCGACCGTGCCACGCTGTCCTTCATCGGGTTTAGTTACCTGCCATGGCTCGGCCTGCTGAACCTTTTCTGGGAGATCGCACAGCTGCCGCTATACACGGTTTGGGCGGAAGGCTCACTGCCTTACCTTGCCTACGTCGTGGTGCATTGCACGCTGGGCGACCTGGTGATCGGGGTGAACGCGCTCGCGTTCGCGCTGGTCGCGACGCGGGCGGGAGCGCTCGACGACTGGAAATTTCGCAAGGTGGGCTTGCTTACTGTTATCACGGGGATCGGGTACACCGTGCTGAGCGAGTGGCTGAACACCATCGCGCGGCCGAGCTGGGAGTATTCGGCCTTGATGCCGGTTATGAATCTGAACGGTTTGGAGATCGGCCTCTCGCCGCTGTTGCAATGGCTCGTCATCCCGCCTGTCGCCCTGTGGCTCGCCGGGTTTCGCCCGGTGAAGAGGGCGGAAGTAAACCGATAGCCGAATCCCGTGCTCACCGCCACTCTTGACTCTGGAGTAAGCTCCAGGGTTTACGCTATGCATGACCCGGACCGTATTGGAGGGCTTATGGACACGCGAACAGCGGGACTGACGATCGGCAAAGTGGCGCACAGTGCCGGGCTGGCGATCGATACCGTGCGTTACTACGAGCGCGAGGGGCTGATCGAGAAGCCGGCGCGCAGCGTGTCGGGCTACCGGCATTACCGCCCGGACGTGATCGCGCGGCTGCGCTTCATTCGCCAGGCCAAGGAGCTCGGGTTCACCCTGTCGGAGATCCGGGAGCTGCTCACGCTGAAGGTCGCGCCGGGCAAGTCGTGCGCGGACGTGAAATCGCGCGCGGAAGCGAAGATCGCCGACATAGAGCAGCGTGTCGCGCGATTAAACCGGATGAAGGGGGCGTTGAGAAAGCTCGCCACCGCCTGCTCCGGTCGCGGGCCGACCAGCGAGTGCCCCATACTCGATGCCATTGAAACCCGCGATCTTGCGTCATGAAAACGCTGACCGTCACGATCAAAGGCATGCACTGCGACGGGTGCGCCGAAACCATCAAGGGCTTGCTCGCCGTCGAAGACGGCGTTAAAGCGTCTACCGTATCCTTCATGGAAGGACGCGCCCGGGTGCTTTACGACCCGGCGGCGGTTGATGAAGCCCGGCTCGTTACTGCCATCGAAAAAGGCGGCTACAAGGTCACTTCCACGGCATGAGCGAGTGGTTCGCCGCAAGCATCCTGCTGCCAATCGGGCTCGGCCTCATCGGGTTCATCGAGCCGTGCTCGATCGGCTCGACGCTGGTGTTCATCAAGGTCATGGAGGGCAGGTCCGCTGGGGTAAAGCTCTGGCAGGTCGGCGTGTTCACCGTCACTCGCGCGCTTTTTATCGGCGCGCTCGGCGCGATTGCGGTCGTCGTGGGTTCGGCCTTCATCGGCTTCCAGAAGGCGATGTGGACCGGGCTCGGTGCGCTTTACGTCGCGCTGGGACTGCTGTTTCTAGCCGGCCGCGCGGGCTACATCAAGACTTCGCTCGGGCCGAGCCTTGCGCGGCTCGGAGAGGTGCGGAGCTCCGTGGCCCTCGGACTGCTGTTCGGGCTCAACATCCCCGCGTGCTCCGCGCCGCTGCTCTTCGCCCTGCTCGGCACCGCAGCGGCGAGCGGTATTTCGGGTGCGACGCTAGCGAGCGGATTTTCCTCGCTCGCTTTATTTGGATTCGCATTGTCGCTGCCGCTGGCGGTCGCCGTGCTCTTTCCCGCAGCGCGGCGCGCGCTCGATTGGCTCGCGGGCTTGAGCGGACGCATTCCTCGCTGGACCGGGATCGTTCTGATTGGGCTCGGCATATGGTCCATCTGGTTCGGGCTCTACGTGACCCCGCAGCCGCCAGCTTGAATTAGAGTCCTTTCGTGGGGTCTAACGCTGAGGTTTCTCTGGAGTGGCCTAATATTGTCAGGAGGATATATGGCTAACAGGTACATAAAATTCGCCGCCGTGCCGGCGCTGCTCGCCACGGCGCTCATGGCGGTAGCCGGCTTGACGGCTCCCGCGGGCGCAGCGGAGGCGGAGCGCTTTGAGGTGTGGGCCCTGGACCAGGCGGACACGGTCGAGGGCAAGGGCGGCGGGCTGCTGTATATCTGGACGAGCGAGGCAATCGGTTCCAGGCCGGCAGCCGCCAAGCCCACCGTGATCGATCTCGCCGCCGCCGCCGAGGCGGCTAAATGTGCCGTGGCCAAGCGCCCGCACATGTTGCGCGGAAATCACGCCGGTCCGCCAAGCCACGCAATCATCTCCAACGTGGCCTCCGGCCACATTCATTTCGTGGATATCGCCAGCCGCAAGATCGTCGGCTGCGTCGAGGGCACCGGCAACGCCCATGCAGCGGTCGGCACACCGGACGACAGCATGGTCATCGTCGCCGATCTCGCTGGGGAGAAGCTGCACAAGATCGAGACCGACTACCGGAGCAACAGCTTCAAGCGGGTGGAGACGCTGTCCCTGGCCACGGAACAGCTCAAGGCGGCAGTGGGGACCCCCGAGGTGAAGCCCGTATGCCACAACTTTACCGCCGACAGCCGCCTGGCCTACGTGACCCTGGCGGGTGGCGGGGTTCTCGTGGTCGACGTCGGCACGGGGGACGGCGGCATCCCCATGAAGGTGGTGCATGCCTACCCGAAGGCGACCGCGCCGGGCATCGGCTGCGGCGCCTTCCGCCTGCCCGAGGAGCGGATGGTCACCAACGGGGAGAGCGGGGCCAAGGGCGGCGACGACTTTCTGTTCGTGTTCGACACGCGAGGCGCTGGAGCCGGCAAGTTCCCGGACCCGTTGAAGATCGAGCTTCCGGGAGAGGACACCCACAGTGCCGCTTTCTGCGTCGATAAGAAGGGCAACGAACACATGCTCAGCGTGATGCGCGTGAGCAATGACGTGAATGTGGTGGAGCTCAAGACGGGCCGGGTGGCCGCGACCCGGTCGATTGCGCGCCCCTTCAGCCCGGACCCCAAGCCGGATGTGGGTGAGCTCATGGGCAACCGGCTGTTCGTGACGCTGCGGGGGGCCAATCCGCTCACCGCCATCAACGAACTCAAGAATCCGGCGCGCACGTCGGGGGTCGCCGTCCTGACGGTCAGCGCGAGCTGTCACGCGGTCAGCTGGAAGGAGTCCGATCTCATGCCCATGAAGAATAATCCCGGCGCCGACCCTCACGGCCTCGAAGTATTCCGGCGCTGACCATGCCCCGACGCCGCGCCGCGCCGGGGCGCACCCGGCGGTGTGGCCCATGTCCGCCGTTCGCGCCACCGAAGGTCGCTCATATTTGCTCGCGAACGTGGTGCGCGTGATATGGAACATGACCGTCTGCGTCGCGGCCGACGGCAGTCGCGGCTCGGCGCATGGCCCGGGTTGCGGGCTTGCCTCCTCGTGCCCGCACTTCGAAATGCCTGGATCTCACTAAGCGTAGCGGCAATTTCGCCGGTATCGGCGGCGCTTGCGGCCGAGCAGGCCGTCACGGCGCAGTTGAAGGCTGCGGTGCTCACGGCCTGTATCGACTACGGCCGCGAGAGTACTGCGATCGGCGGCGCTATTCAGCTCGCTATCGAACCCCTGAAGATCCAGGGCCGGGAAGTGGGTACCCGCACGGATTACGAATTCAGGGACGGCGCGCGCATATACGTCGAGCGCTTCGCTCCCGGCGGCAGTCCGCGCCGCGTGGTCGTCGTTTATCACGCGCCGGCCGAGCGTGCCCGCAGGCCGGAGTGGATGGTATTCGCCGACAGCGAGTGCCGGATCGTTGCGGGGCGTCACCTGGTTTACGACGGATCGGGGGCGCCGGCATTTATCGAGGGCACCGATGCGTCTCTCACC
>JBOIEM010000178.1:0-5447 GCA_050741115.1 Burkholderiales bacterium | reverse complement strand
CAACATCGAGGAAGTGCGCAAGCCCGAGATCGACGCGCAGTTGATCGCGGATTCGATCTCGCAGCAGCTGCAGAAGCGCATCATGTTCCGCCGCGCGATGAAGCGCGCCATCACCAACGCCATGCGGCTCGGCGCGCAGGGCATCAAGATCATGCGCGCGGGACGGCTGAACGGCATCGAGATCGCGCGCACCGAGTGGTATCGCGAGGGGCGCGTGCCGCTGCATACGATGCGGGCGGAGATCGATTACGGCGTATCGGAAGCGAAGACCAGCTACGGCGTGATCGGCATCAAGGTCTGGGTGTTCAAGGGCGAGGTGATGCACAAGAGCGAGCAGCCGGCGGCGGCCGTTGCCGCGGCGCTGGCGGCACCGGCGGTCGCGCCAGCGCCCGAGAAACCTGCGCCCGCAGCCAAACCCGACGGCAAGGGCAGGGCGAAGAAGCCGCGGGCGCCGCGCAAGGCCCCGGCGAAGTCAGGAGCAAAGAATGCTGCAACCCGCAAGGCGTAAGTACCGCAAGGAGCAGAAGGGCCGCAACCGCGGGATCGCGACGCGCGGCAACAAGGTGAGCTTCGGCGAGTACGGGCTGAAGGCGGTCACCCGCGGGCGCCTCACGGCGCGGCAGATCGAGGCGGCGCGGCGCGCGATGTCGCGCGCGATCAAGCGCGGCGGGCGCATCTGGATCCGCATCTTTCCGGACAAGCCGGTGTCGCAGAAGCCGGCGGAAGTGCGCATGGGCAACGGCAAGGGCAACCCCGAATTCTGGGTCTCCGAGATCAAGCCGGGCGCGGTGCTCTACGAGATGGACGGAGTGGACGAGCAGGAAGCGCGCGAAGCGTTGCGGCTGGCGGCGTCGAAGCTGCCGCTGCGGACGACGTTCGTGTCACGGCTGCTGGGGGCGCGGCAATGAAGGCGTCCGAGCTCAGGGCGAAGTCGCGGGAGGAGCTGCAGCAGGAGTTGAACGCGCTGCTCAAGGCGCAGTTCGGCATGCGCATGCAGAAGGCCACTCAGCAGCTCACCAATACCAGTCAACTGGGCAAGGTGCGGCGCGACATCGCTCGCGTGCGCACCGCGCTGGCCGAGAAGGAACGGAGCACCAGGGGAGAGGCAAGAGCATGAGCGAGGGAGCGAACAAGCGCCAGCTGGTCGGCCGCGTGGTCAGCGACAAGATGCAGAAGACGGTCACCGTGCTGGTGGAGCGGCGCGTCAAGCACCCGCTCTACGGCAAGATCGTCACGCGCTCCAGCCGCTTTCACGCGCACGACGAGGCGCGGGCCTGCAAGGAAGGCGACCTGGTGCTGATCGAGGAATGCCGCCCGCTCGCGCGCACCAAGAGCTGGCGCGTGATCGAACTGGTGGAAAAGGCGAAGATCGTCTGATATTGAGGGAACGAGGTGATACTCCCCTCGTGCTCCCCTGAGCCAGGGGCCGTTTCGGAGATGCAAGAAACGGCCAGGTTAGGATGATTTTGCGTTGCGGGATCAGGGAGATAGACGTATAATCCGCAACCTTTTCGCAGCGCTACGTCAGGCGCCGCGACCGACCCGGACGGGCTCCAATACTGACCGCAAGGCGGTCAAGTTGGGGAAGCGAGTTTAGCGAGAGAACGATGATCCAGATGCAGTCCATGTTGGACGTGGCCGACAATACCGGCGCGCGCTCGGTCATGTGCATCAAGGTGCTGGGCGGCTCGAAACGGCGCTATGCCGGCATCGGTGACGTCATCAAGGTGAGCGTGAAGGACGCCGCTCCCCGTGGGCGCGTCAAGAAGGGCGAGATCTACGATGCCGTGGTGGTGCGAACCGCGAAGGGCGTGCGCCGCAACGACGGCTCGCTGATCAAGTTCGATACGAACGCCGCGGTGCTGCTCACACCGAAGCTCGAGCCGATCGGCACCCGCATCTTCGGGCCGGTGACGCGGGAGCTGCGCAGCGAGCGCTTCATGAAGATCGTCTCGCTCGCGCCGGAAGTGCTGTGAGGTAACGGGCTATGCACAAGATCCGAAAAGGCGACGATGTGATCGTGACCACCGGGCGCGACAAGGGCAAGCGCGGAACCGTGCTCAAGATCGTGGATGCGGAGCACGTGCTGGTCGAGGGCGCGAACCGGGTGAAGAAGCATCAGCGCCCGATTCCGATGAAAGGCATCACCGGCGGCATCATCGACAAGGACATGCCGCTGCACGTCTCGAACGTGGCCCTCTACAACCCGGCGACCAAGAAGGCCGACCGCGTCGGCATCCGGGTGCTGGAGGATGGCCGCCGAGTTCGCTTTTTCAAGTCCAACGGCGAAGTGATCGACGCATGAGCGCAGCCAAGACGAGGGACCCCAAGGACCCCAAAGGGACCCGGGACACCAGGGGCCAGAAGGACGCTAAGGACGCCAAGGGCGCCAAGGAAGCCCGGCCTCCCAGGGAAGCCCAGCAAGCCGCGCCGGCCAAGGAGGCAAGACCACCCAGGCCCGAGGCAAAAGAAGCCCCGGTGCCGAAGGAACAGAAGGAGCGCAAACCCGAGCGGCCGGCTCCGGTGCCACGCCTGCAGATCCTTTACCGCGACACCGTGGTGAAGCAGTTGATGGAGCAGTTCAGCTACAAGAGCGCGATGCAGGTGCCGCGTATCGAGAAGATCGTGGTCAACATGGGCGTGGGCGAGGCGGTGGCGGACAAGAAGATCATGGACAACGCCGTCTCCGACATGACCAGGATTGCCGGGCAGAAGCCACTCGTCACCCAGTCGCGCAAGTCGATCGCCACGTTCAAGATCCGGAGCGGCTACCCGATCGGCTGTAAAGTGACGCTCCGCGGCCGGCGGATGTACGAGTTCCTCGACCGCCTGGTCAACATCGCGATGCCGCGCATCCGCGATTTCCGCGGAATTTCGGGCCGGTCCTTCGACGGCCAGGGCAACTACAACATGGGCGTGAAGGAGCAGATCATTTTCCCCGAGATCGAGTACGACAAAATCGACGCGATCCGGGGCATGAACATCACGATCGCCACCACGGCGAAATCGGACAACGAGGCGAAGGCGCTGCTCGCCGCCTTCCGCTTTCCGTTCCGGAACTAGGAGTCCCCGAGGCACACACCATGGCAAAAACCTCCCTCATCAACCGCGACAAGAAGCGCCGCGAATCCGTCAAGAAATACGCCGCGCGGCGCAAGGAGCTGCTCGCGATCGCGGGCAACATGAAGCTCCCGCCCGAGGAGCGCTACGCGGCGCGCGAGAAGCTGCAGAAGCTGCCGCGCGACGCTTCGCCGGTTCGGCTGCGCAATCGCTGCGCGCTGACCGGGCGGCCCCGCGGCGTCTACCGCAAGTTCGGGATCGCGCGCGGGAAGCTCCGCCTGATCGCCCTGCACGGGGAGATCCCGGGCGTGATCAAGGCGAGCTGGTAGGAGACCGATTACCATGCCGATGACCGATCCCATTGCCGACATGCTGACGCGGATCCGCAACGCGCAGTGCGCGGAGAAGCAGTCGGTGGCGATGCCCGCGAGCAAGCTGAAGAGCGCGATCGCCCAGGTGCTGAAGGACGAGGGCTACATCGAGGATTTTGCGGTGCGCGAGCAGGAGGGCAGGCCCCAGCTCGAGATCAGCCTCAAGTACTACGCCGGCAAGCCGGTGATCGAGCGCATCGAGCGGGTGAGCCGTCCGGGGCTGCGGATCTATCGCCCCAAGGACGAGCTCCCCAGGGTGATGAACGGGCTCGGCGTCGCGATCGTCTCGACCTCCCGCGGCGTGATGACCGACCGCAAGGCGCGCGGCATGGGCGTAGGCGGCGAAGTGCTGTGCATCGTCGCGTAAGGGAAAGCTCGCCATGTCGAGAATCGGAAAAGCCCCGGTCGTGCTGCCGCAGAAGGTCGAGGTGACCCTCACGCCGGGCGAAATCCAGGTGAAGGGCCCCCTCGGGAGCCTCACCCAGCGCATCGTGCCCGAGGTCCAGGTCGAGAAGGTGGAGAACCGCATCCAGTTCAAGGCCGCGGGCAACTCGCGGCACGCCGACGCCATGTCGGGCACGCTGCGGGCGCTGGTCGCCAACATGGTGACCGGCGTCACCCAAGGCTTCGAGAAGCGGCTGACGCTGGTCGGCGTGGGCTACCGCGCCCAGGCCCAGGGCGACAAGTTGAACCTGACGCTCGGCTACTCCCACGCCGTCGCGCATGCCATGCCGAAGGGCATCAAGGTGGAGACGCCGACGCAGACCGAGATCGTGATCAAGGGCACCGACCGGCAGCTCGTCGGCCAGGTGGCGGCCGAGGTGCGCGCCTATCGCAGCCCCGAGCCCTACAAGGGCAAGGGAGTGCGTTACGCCACCGAGCAGGTCGTCATCAAGGAAACCAAGAAGAAGTAGCGGGAGCGGCAATCGATGTTCCACAGAAACTCTCAACGGCTGCGCAGGGCACGCAGGACCCGCGCCCGGATTGCCGAGCTCGCGGCGGCGCGCCTCACGGTGCACCGCTCGAACAGCCATATCTACGCGCAGCTGATCGATGCGAGCGGCGCGAAAGTGCTGGCGGCGGCGTCCACCGTCGAGCGCGAGGCGCGCCAAGCCGGCGGGCGGGGCGGCAGCGTCAAGGCGGCGGCCGAGGTCGGCCGGCGCATCGCCGAGCGGGCGCGGAAGCTCGGCATCGAAGCGGTCGCGTTCGACCGTGCCGGCTACAAGTTTCACGGGCGCGTCAAGGCGCTGGCGGAAGCCGCGCGCGAGGCGGGCCTCAAGTTCTAGGAGCTCCACGGGCCATGGCGAAACTACAGGCATCCAAGATGCAGATGGGCGAGGAGCGCGGCGACGGCCTGCGCGAGAAGATGGTCGCGATCAACCGCGTCACCAAGGTGGTGAAGGGCGGCCGCGTGCTCGGCTTCGCCGCGCTCACCGTGGTCGGCGACGGCGACGGCGGCATCGGCATGGGCAAGGGCAAGGCGCGCGAGGTGCCGGTGGCGGTGCAGAAGGCGATGGAAGAAGCGCGCCGCAGGATGGTGAAAGTGAGCTTGAAGAGCGGGACGCTGCAGCACGCGGTGATCGGCCATCACGGCTCTTCCCGCGTCTACATGCAGCCCGCGTCCGAGGGCACCGGCATCATCGCCGGCGGCCCCATGCGCGCGGTGTTCGAGGTGATGGGGGTGCAGAACGTGCTGGCCAAGTGCCTGGGCTCGACCAATCCCTACAACGTGGTGCGCGCCACCATCAACGGCCTGACGGCGATGACCACGCCGGCCGAAATCGCCGCGAAGCGCGGCAAGAAGGTCGAGGAAATCACGGGATGAGCATGGCTGCTTCGAGCGGGAAAAAAATCAAGGTGACGCTGGTGAGGAGCCCCATCGGCACCAAGCAGGCGCACCGCGCCTGCGTGCGCGGGCTGGGTTTGCGAAAGATCCGCCAGACCGTGGAGCTGGCGGACACGCCCGCCACCCGTGGCCTGATCAACGCGGTGTCCTATCTGGTGAAGTGCGAGGGC
>JBOIEM010000177.1:0-6281 GCA_050741115.1 Burkholderiales bacterium | reverse complement strand
GCTGCCTGCTCGGTCTGATCCCCCTTGACGAGCCGGAGCGTCACGTCCAGACCACCGAACAGATGAAGGCCGCTTTTGACGATCGCATCGAACACCGGTTGGGTGTCGGTCGGTGAGCTGCTGATGATCTTCAGGATGTTCGCAGTCGCTGTCTGCTGCTCCAGCGCCTCCTTCGTCTCTTTGAACAGGCGCACGTTCTCGATCGCGATCGCCGCCTGGTCGGCGAAGGTCCTCAGGAGCGCGACCTGCTTGTCGCTGAATGGCCGCACCTCCGTGCGTCGCAGCACGATGGCGCCGAGCGCACGGTCCTCGCGCATCAGCGGGACCGCCAGGATGGTGCGGGCGCAGATGTGGCGCTGGATCTCCCGGATGTTCGGATACTCGCTTGCGGCAGCCATGTCTTCGACGTGGACCACGATGCGATCGAGAATCGCCCTCCCCGTTCCCCACGCCCGTTCGAGCGGCCTTGTTTCCCCCTTGACGATGCCGAGCTGCATATCGCCGAATCTAGCGGTATGGCGGGCGTTCCCGCCCTCGACCAGGAAGATGTTGGCGTCGGCCGCGTCGCAGATGCGCGCCGCGCGCGCCGCCACGGCATCGAGCACCGGCTGCACGTCGGTCGGCGAACTGGAGATCACGCGCAAGATTTCGCTGATCGCGGTCTGCTGCTCGAGCGCTTCTTTCGTCTCGTTGAACAGTCGGACGTTTTCGATCGCGATGACAGCCTGAGCGGAGAAGGTCTTGAGGAGTGCAACCTGCTTCTCGGTGAACGGCCCGGGTGCCGCGCGGCTTACGTTGATCGTCCCGATTACATTGTTTTCCCGCAGCATCGGAGCGACCATGATCGAGCGAAAGCCCCGCTGTGCGGCTCGCTCCCTGAACTGCGGACTGACCCACTCCTCCGCGACGGCATCCGAAACCTGAACCACCTCCCGGCGTAGTACTGCCCGGGCAGCAGGCAGGCGGTCATCGTCGAGCGGGACCGAGAGTAATCCCGCGGCCTCGCGATATGGCGAAGTACTTGCAACCAATTGGGATCGGTCTCCTTGAACAAGCCGCAGTGTCGAGTTCATGCTGCCAAATAGATGGGTGCAGCTATTCACGATCGCATCGAATACCGGCTGGACATCGGTCGGCGAACTGCTGATTACTTTCAGGATTTCTGCCGTTGCCGTTTGCTGCTCGAGCGCTTCCTTGGTCTCGTTGAACAGCCGCACGTTCTCGATCGCGATCGCCGCTTGGGCGGCAAACGTTTCGAAGAGCTTGACCTGTTTGTCGGAGAACGGGCGCACTTCCGGACGGCGCATGTTGATGACTCCGATGGCCGTAGCCTCTCGCAACAGAGGCGCGACGAGTATGGTCCGGTATGGATTTCCCTGTCGCACCGATGGCGATGCAGAGAAGTCCGCTTGCACGTGTTCGTCGGCGGTGTCGTGGATGTGGATCGTCCGGCGCTCAAGGAAGGCTCGCCCCCCGAAGGATTTGCGGGTAACTGGGAGGGCGTCAGATACCACCGGCACGGGACCAAAGTGGGCCGCCACACGTAACACGTCTCCGTCAACGCGACGGATGATGACGTCGCTGCCTCCACAAAGGCGTGCCGCACTCTCGGCAACCGCATCGAGCACCGGCTGGATATCGGCGGGCGAATTCGAAATCACGCGCAGAATTTCCGCCGTTGCGGTCTGCTGCTCCAGTGCTTCCGTGAGCTCGGCATTGCGGGCCTTGAGCTCCGTGGACAGGCGAAGGTTTTCGATCGCGACGGCGGCTTGATCGGCGAAGGCCTTGACCAGCTCGATGTGCTTCGTGTCAAACGGGCGCACCTCACTGCGCCGCAGCAGAATCACGCCTAGCGCTTTATCTCCCCGCACCAGCGGCACGGCGAGTGCCGTACTACGATAGCCAAGGCGTCGCTGGTACCGGTGCCCCTCCGGAAACTCCTTTTCCGCAGCGGCCATATCCTCCACATGTACCACGTCCCGATCTATGACGGCTCGACCCGAAGTCAGACCCCTCGACAACGGCCGGATGGGGTCCGTCGGAAACGGCACTTCACCGAATCCCGCGACGTATCTCAGAGCATCCCCGTCGACAACGAAGATCCGTGCGTCCGGCGATTCGCACAAGCGTGCTGCCCGGTCGGCGATCGCCTCGAGGATCGGCACTAGGTCGGCGGGATATTCGTTCGTCACGCCCGGAACCTCCACCGTGTGGGGCACCCGTGACTCAGGGGAACCCATGCTACGCGGGGCTCCGCCGAGGGGTCAATCAAATGAAATTCGTCTGACCTCGGTCCGACGAATTCCTGGTTACTGCGCCCTAATACTTCGGGCTCGGCTTCGCGAACACTTCCCCGCCGGACCGTTGCAGCTTGCTGCCCACCCACATGATCGCGTCGACGAACGCTTCCGCGACGCGCGCTGCGTGCAATACCTGGTCACGCTCGAATTGGGACATGTTGATGGATTGAATCTGCTGCTCGAGGGTCGAACCCGATTTCGCGTTTTGCCTGGTGTTCATGTCTATCTCCGTATCCTTTTGCGCCGGATCCTCCGCGTCGGCGCTGGCGCGGTAGAAGCTCGTTTCGATCTCCTGCGTGACTCCTGATCTGGCGAGCTTCTGTTCTTGCCTGCTTCTATTGCACCGACCGTGCCAGCTCGCGGACCGCCAGACACAGCAGCCGAATACATCCGTTTCATCAGTCAGTTATAGGAGACTCCCCGCGCCGACACCGGTCGCGACGGGACTACTTCAGCCGTTGAATACCAAGGCCCCGCCAAATGTGACGGCTCGACCCGTCAAATATGGCGGGCTGAATTTTTGCCGCGCTATTGACTGCGCGGCGGCTTGAACTTCTCGCAGGGATCGGGCCGGTCCCAGCGCGGCGTGAACCGGACGAAATCGTACTGAGCCTCCCCGCCGGCGGAGTCCGCCCGGTACGCCTCCGGGTCGGCATTCCCCGCCTCCACCTCGAGCAGGCCGACGCTGACGATGGATTCGCCCGGGCGCGCTGCACGCAGGTAAGCAGGCACCGCGAGGTCGCGCCGCACGTGCCCGTTGCCCGCGATCAGCACCGCGCCATCCGGACCGGGATCGAGCAGCGCTTCGGCGAGCGTCGCGTCGCGCGCCCGTTGGGCGAGCACCATGCCCGGCACGATGGCCTCGGGCAGCGCCCGGCAGTGCGCGTCCTCGATGAGCGCGCGCAAGACGCGCTCCCGCTCCTCCGACCACGCCGCATCGATCCGCAGCGCCGACGCGCGGCCCTCGCCCAGCGCATCGAGGCCTGAACCCACCACCCGCCCGGCTGCCGTGCGCGACAGATTCGCCGCGCGGATCGGCATGCGGTAGCGCAGGGCCGCTTCGACCAGAGGCCGATAGAACTCCCAGCGCCAGTTCTTGCGGTCGAAACCAGCCGCTTCCGCCACGGCTTCGGCCGTCGCGCCGCCGGTGGCGAGCAGCCGCTGCAGGGCAGGGTCGTGCTCCCGGTCGATCTGCTCGAATGCGACCGCCGGCCTGAGACCGCTCTCGCCGAGCGCAACCAGGCATTCGAGCTGGAAGTCGTGGTGATCGGGATTGTCGTGCACCTCCCCGAGCAACCGATAGCGCGCGGCGCGTACGGCAGCGTGGAGCGCATCGCGGGTGGCGCTCCGGGCGGCGGTCGCATCCCAGATCGTTCCCACGAGCGGGTGATCGCTCAACCGCATCGGCTTCCACCGCACCGCCCGCGCGAAGGCCTCACGCACCATGGCGGACTGAATGAGCGGCGCGAACGCCAGTGCGGCCAGCGCACGGATCATGCCCCTTCGCTGCATGGAATGCTCATATGCGCCAGGCGTTCCTGCTGTAACGGTGAGCGGACGCGCGGCCGATCAGCTAGTGTAATCTAGCAACCTGATACTCATCACCCGTCACTCACCACCCGGCACGCGTTTATGGCATTCGACATGTCCCTCGTCCAGCGCGGCGCGCGGCTGCGCCGGAGCCCGTTTTTCGCGGCCACGCAGCGTTACGGCGCGAAGGGCTACACCGTCTACAACCACATGCTGTTTCCGACCTGCTTCGCCGACTTCGAGGAGGAGTACCGGCATCTTCTCAATCACGTCACGCTATGGGACGTCTCGGTCGAGCGGCAGGTCGAGATCACCGGCCCCGACGCGCTCCGCTTCACCGATATGCTGACTCCGCGCGACCTCTCGCGCTGCGCCATCGGCCAGGCACGATACGTGGTCGTCACGGCGGAGGACGGCGGCATCATCAACGACCCGGTGCTGCTCCGGCTCGGCGAAAACCACTGCTGGCTCGCGCTCGCCGACAGCGATGTCCTGCTGTGGGCGCGGGGAGTTGCGCTCAAGTCGGGGCTGCGCGTGAGCGTCACGGAACCCGATGTGTCCCCGCTCCAGATCCAGGGTCCCAAGGCGAAGGACGTGATGCGCGCGCTGTTCGGCGATCCCGTCATGCAGCTGCGCTATTACTGGTTCCTGGAAACGAAGCTCGAGGGCATCCCGGTCGTGGTGACGCGCACCGGCTGGACCGGGGAGGTGGGCTACGAGGTCTATCTCCGCGACGGCGCGCGCGGCGACGAGCTGTGGGAGCGCGTCATGGAAGCGGGAAAGCCGCACCAGATACGACCCACGGGTCCTTCGGACATCCGCCGCATCGAGGCCGGCATCCTCAACTGGGGCGCCGACATGACGCTGGAGAACAATCCGTACGAAGTCGGGCTCGATCACCTCGTGGACGAAGTCAAGCGCACCGACTACATCGGGCGTGAGGCGCTGAGGCAGATCAGGGTCCGGGGCGTCGAACGCAAGCTGGCGGGCATCGAAATCGAAGGCGATCGCATCGAGATGAACGCGGTTCGGTGGGCAGCCGTGACCAGCGGAGGCGGCGCGGGCCGCGTGACCTCGGCGCTCTACTCGCCGCGGCTCAAGAAGAACATCGGCTATGCCATGCTGCCCGCTTCCCAGTCGGCATTGCGGACGAGACTGACGGTCGATATTCCGGGAGCGGGCGAGCGCAAGGCGACGGTCGTGCCGCGCCCGTTCATCGATCCAAAGAAGGAGATCCCGAAAAGCTAAGCGTGTTGACGCGCGACAGCGACCCGCTTACCGTATATAAAACCAAAGGAGGAAACAATGAGAGCTTGCCGGCTGACAATCGCGATTCTCGGGCTGCTGCTTGCGGGGGGCGCCGCGCATGCCCAGCAGCAGTACCCGACCAAGCCGGTCCGGTTGATCGTGCCGTTCCCGGCCGGCGGCCAGACCGACATCATCACGCGCACCTTCGCGCAGAAGCTCACCGAAGCCTTCAATCAACCGGTGGTGGTGGACAATCGCCCCGGCGCCGGCGGCACCATCGGCGCCGAGATCGCAGTGCGAGCAAGCCCGGACGGCTACTCCCTCGCCATGGTGTCGGGCAGCTACTCTGCGAACGCGGCGCTCTACAAGCTGCCCTATGATCCCCTGAACGATGTCGTGCCGGTCGTCATGATCGGCGAGATTCCCAATCTGGTCACGGTCCATCCGTCCGGTCCCGCCAGGAGCGTCAAGGAGCTGATTGCGTACGCAAAGGCGAATCCCGGCAAGCTCAACTACGGCTCCGGCGGCACCGGCAGCGGCGTCCACCTCGCGACCGAGCTCTTCAACCAGATGACCGGCACCCGGATGACGCACGTGCCGTACAAGGGAGCCACCGCTTCCGTCAGTGACCTGATCGGCGGGCAGATCCAGCTCGTCTTCGGCGGCTTGCCGGGGATGCTCCCGCACGTCAAGGCGAACCGCCTGCGCGGACTCGCGGTGACGAGCGCCAAGCGCTCCAACACCGTTCCCGATATTGCGACCGTGGCCGAAACCGTCCCGGGTTATGAAGCCGTGAGCTGGGCGGCCGTGCTGGGCCCGAAGGCGCTGCCCCAAGGCGTCGTCGCGCGCTGGAACCGGGAAATCAACCGCATCCTGCAACTGGCCGACGTGAAGGAGCGGATGGCGGCCGATGGCCTGGAGATCGTCGGCGGTTCGCCCGAGCGCTTCCGCGATATGCTCGGTCGCGACGTCGCGAGGTGGCAGAGGGTAGTCAAGGCCGCCAACATCAAGCTGGGAGGTTGATCCCCTCCCATCACTGCAAAAGGAGGAGCACATGACAACGCTATCTCAAGTACTGTTCTGGCTGGGAATTCTTTCCATCCCGTTCTCGTGGTTGATGTGGTGGCTCGGGCCGAAGATTGAAATCGGAAGGCACGTCGTGGCCAAGATTGCGGACCCGGCATTGAGAGATGCCTTGATGGA
>JBOIEM010000176.1:0-6933 GCA_050741115.1 Burkholderiales bacterium | reverse complement strand
GGCCGCCAACTCAGCCTCGTGCTCGCCGAGCCGCGCCTCGACGTCCGCCAGGCTGCGCTCGAGCGTGAGGATCCGCACCTTGCTGATGAACCCGTCCTTGAGCAGGCGCTGGTTGGACTCGAGCTCCTCGCGCGCGAACCTGACCGAGTCCCGGTCCGCCTTGATTTGCTGGCCCCGCGCGCGAATCTCGGATTGGGTGTCGCGGATCTGGGCACGCAGCAGCTTTAACTGGGTGTTGTAGGCGTCGCGCCGGGCGCGAAACAGCGTCATTTCGCGCCGCAGGATCTCCGCTATGCGGGGATCGCTCTCGCGCTTGAGCAGTTCCGCCGGGAAGGTCACGTCCTCGGCCCATACCTGTTCCGAGCTCAGGCGTGCCGCCTTGGCGACCTCGCCGTCGAGCTGGGTCTGCACCATCTCGATGCCGGCCTCCACCTTGATGTCCTTGAGCAGGATCAGAGTCTCGCCCGCCTTGACCCGGCTGCCGTCGCGCACGAGGATCTCGCCGACGATACCGCCCTCCTGGTGCTGGACGGTCTTGCGGTTCATGTCCACCTTGACGGCGCCCGGGGCGATGACCGCGCCGCTCACCGGGGCGAGCGCCGCCCAAGCTGCTACCGCGACCACCAGCGCGACGACTCCGCCGACCCCCGCGCCGATCAGGCGGCGCGGGCTCTCGGCGTCTTCGATGTCCGCAGCCGGGGGCTGCGCGTTGCCGCGTGTGTCTTCCATGCCGCTACCCTCTCGGCATTATCTTCCCGGCCACGACGCCTTGGCCAATATCCGGGGCCGCGCCCGGGGTGGAGCGGGGGAACAACTCGGCGAGCGTCCCGTACTTCTCGATCGCCCCGCGCATCAGCACCATCACCTTCTCCACGTTGGCGAGCAGGGGAAGACGGTGGGTAATGATCACCAGCGTCACGTTGTCGGCCTTGAGTTGGCGGATCGCATCGGCCAGGGCTCTCTCGCCCGTCGCGTCCAGATTGGAATTGGGCTCATCGAGCACGACGAGAGTCGGGTTCCCGTAGAGCGCGCGCGCGAGCGCGACGCGCTGGCGCTGTCCGGCGGACAGCAGTGTCCCGCCCTCCCCGACCGGCGTGTCGTAGCCCTTGGGCAACGACAGGACGAACTCATGCGCGTTGGCGCGGGTCGCCGCCTTGATGACATCCTCGGAGTTCACCTCGCCCAGGCGCGCGATGTTCTCGCTCACGGTGCCATTGAAGATCTCGACGTTTTGCGGCAGGTAGCCGACGTGGGGCCCGAGCCGCTCGCGCGGCCACGACCGGATATCGGCCCCGTCGAGGCGCACTACGCCCGCGAGCGGATGCCAGACCCCGACGATGAGGCGCGCCAGGGTGGACTTGCCAGCGGCGCTCGGCCCGACGATCGCGAGCGAGCCGCCGGCCGGAATCTCGAACGAAACGCGCCGGATGATGGGCAGCTCCTGGCCGCGGAAGCCGAAAACGACGTTCTCGACCGCAAGCGCGCCCTTGGGCGGGGGCAGCTCCATCGAGTCGGGCGCCTTGTCCTCGGCGGCGAAGACCTCCCGCAGCCGGATGAAGGCGCCGCGCGCCTCGACGAGGCTTTTCCAGCCGGCAATCAGGGATTCCACGGGGGCGAGCGCCCGCCCGAGGATGATGGTCGCCGCGATCATCACCCCCGGCGTGGACAACTGCTGGATCGTGAGCCAGGCGCCGACCGCGAGCATGATTACCTGGAGGATCTGGCGCAGGAAGCGCGTCGTGCTGGTGAGAAAGCTGCCGATCTGGTTCGCCTCCAACTGAGAGCTCAGCACCTTCTGGCTCTTCTCGCGCCAGTCCTGGGTCACGTTCTCCCCCATGCCCATCGCGCCGACGACCTCCGCGTTGCCGAGGCTCTGGTCCACGAAGCGGCCGGCGATGCGCGCGTCGGTCTGCATCGCCTCGAGCGACCGGCGCGAGAGCTTCTCGTTCAGAACGGTCAGCGCAAGCAGCACCAGCGCCCCGAACAGCGCCACCGCGCCCAGCAGCGGGTGAAAGAGAAAGATGAGCACGATGAACAGCGGCACCCAGGGGGCGTCGAACAGGGCGATGATGCCGGGGCCGGTAAGGAAAGTTCGCAGTGCGTTGATGTCGCGCAGCCCGTGCTGCGAAAGCGAGCGGTTCGCGTGAGCGCTCTGGCGCAGCATGCTCGCGAGGACGCGCGGGCCGAGGAGCTTCTCCAGCTTGATCGCCGCTCGCGTCAGGAGCCGCGTGCGGATGGCGTCGAGGTACGCCATGAAGAACAGCGCGACCAGCGTCAGCACGAACAGCATGACCAGCGTCTCGCCGCTGCGGCTGGTCACGACCCGGTCGAAGACCTGGAGCATGAACAGCGCGGGCGCCAGCATGAGCACGTTGATGATCAGGCTGAAGAACGCCGCGGCCAGGAAGTGCGCCCGGAAGTGTTTTGCGAACTCGCGCATTTAGTTGATCAGAATCCCCTTTCCCGCTTCACTTACGAATGAGATAACCGAAAAATCAATAGGATACGGCATCTTCCTATACCTGCACAAGAGCAAAAAATGGGGGCTTTTCCAGGACTCCCCTCCTTTTCAAGGAGGGGGGCAAGACGGGACGGCTTCGCTTCGTTACGCGTGCGAGTTCGAAGCCTTGACCAGAGGCGGAGGCGCCTTCGCCAAGCCGTGCTTGTGCGCGTACGCAAACAGCTCCAGGCGATTGGCGACCTGGAGCTTGTCGTAGATGGAGGTGAGATGGTTGCGCAGCGTGTGCTCGCTAATGTAGAGCATTTCCGCAATGGCCTTGGCATTGGCCCCCGCGTGACTCGCCGCGATCGAAACGACTTCCCGTTCCCTCTCGGTCAGGGAAGCAATCTTCGTCCGCTCCGGATCGGCCGCCTGAACGGACTTGTCGCGGGAAAACTCGAGGAAAATGCGGCCCGTGGCGACCCGGTCGAGCCACAGCTGCCCTTCGTGAACCTTGGTGATTGCCCCCAGAATGGTTTCCGCGGGAGCTTCCTTCTCGACGACTCCGCTCGCGCCCGCAAGCACCGCCTTGTCGTGCAGGGACTCGTCGCGCAGCCCGGTCAGCACCAGGACCTTCGCCTGCGATCGCGCAATCAGACCGGGAATCTCGTCCAGCCCGTTCTCGATGCCCAGGTCGATGTCGAGCAGGATCAGATTGGGAGCGGTCTCGTCGATCCGACGGAGCGCCTCGGTGCAGTTCGTCGCCGTGCCGACCACCTGCATCGCGGGACGGCCGCTCTCGATCAGACGTTCGAGCCCCCACAGAATGCTCCGGTGGTCATCGATGATGAACACCCGGATCGGTGCGGTGGTCTTCGCGTTCATACAGCCTCGCTCATTCGCAGTGGCTCAGGTTCGACTGGTACCGATTCGCCGGCCGATCGCCGCTCGCAAGTCAATCTGTGAATTCCAGCAATTTTCGTGCCCCAAAATCCCCTCTCGTCCAACGTCCACGGCCGCCCATATTGCACAAGCCGAACCGGCAACACTACCAACTTTGCCCGGTAGTTAGAAAATTGTCTTGACGATCGGCTCAAATGTCTTGTGATAGTATTTTGAAAACACTGGATAATCTCCGCATGCCCCCTTGGGGCAGGTTTTCACGACGCCCCGAGGCCGAACCGACGGATGCCTGTCCGCCCTTCGTCGCCGTCGAGGCCATTTAAGACACCGCCTTACAATCGCGTCATGGGCCACGCATGAATCTCCAGCCAGTCATCCTCTGCGGCGGCGCGGGCACGCGCCTGTGGCCGCTGTCGCGCGAGCAGCATCCCAAACAGCTGCTGGCGCTTGCCGGCGACGACACGCTGCTCCAGGCGACTGCACGCCGCGTGGACAGGTCGCTCGCCGCCGCCGGTCGAAAGGTCCTGCCGCCCATCGCGGTCGCCAATGAAGATTACCGCTTCATCACCGCCGAGCAGCTGCGCCAGGTGGGCGTGGTGCCGGCGACTGTCGTGCTCGAGCCCGTCGGCCGCAATACGGCGCCAGCGCTGACGCTGGCTGCCCTGGTGGCGCTGCAGGCTGGCGATGATCCGGTGCTGGTGGTGATGCCCTCCGACCACATCATCACCGGCGTCGAGGCCTTTCGCGCGGCCGTGGCGCAGGGAGCATCTCACGCCGAGGCCGGCAAGATCGTGACGTTCGGGATAAGACCCGCCTCTCCTGAAACCGGATACGGGTATATCCGGGCGGGAAAGGCGCTTGCGGGACACGACGACGCGCGGGAAATAGCCGCTTTCACGGAAAAGCCGGACCGCGCTACGGCCAGTCGCTACATCGCATCCGGCGAGTATCTCTGGAATTCAGGCATTTTCATGTTGCGGGCGTCGGTGTGGCTGAAACAGCTCGGAGCGCTGCGGCCGGAGATGGTACAGGCCTGCCGCGCCGCGTTCGATGCACGGGCTCCTGACCGGGACTTCCTGCGCATCGGCAAGGAAGCGTTCGCCGGCTGCCCTGCCGAATCGATCGATTACGCCGTCATGGAGAAACTTCCCGCGGGGCACGGAGTGGTCATTCCACTCGAAGCCGGCTGGTCCGACGTCGGCGCCTGGGATGCGCTATGGCACCTGGGCAGCAGAAACGAGGACAACAACGTTCTGCACGGAGACGTGATGACCGTGGCGACGCGCGATACGCTTGCGATCTCCCAGTCGCGGCTCCTGGCCCTGGTCGGCCTCGAGGATGCGGTCGTGGTGGAAACGCCGGATGCGGTGCTGGTCGCGCACATGGACAACATGCAGCAGGTCAAGGACGTCGTGGCGCGGCTGAAGCGCGAGGGCCGGCCGGAAGCGGATACGCATCGCAAGATCCACCGCCCGTGGGGCTACTACGACAGCATCGACGCCGGCAGCCGCTTCCAGGTGAAGCGTGTCGTCGTCAATCCCGGGGCCGCGCTTTCGCTGCAGATGCATCATCACCGCGCCGAGCACTGGGTCGTCGTGCGCGGCACGGCGCGCGTGACGCGGGGAGATGAGACCTATCTGGTCTCGGAAAACGAGTCAACCTTCATTCCCATCGGCACCCGCCACCGGCTGGAGAACCCCGGCAAGGTTCCGCTGGAAATCATCGAAGTGCAGTCCGGCTCCTATCTCGGCGAGGACGATATCGTTCGATTCGATGATGCTTACGGGCGCAAGTGAAAAAGGAAACAGGAATGTCTCCTGAAGGAATGCCATGGATCATTCGCAGCGCGGCTTGAGCCTGTTTGGCGCGCTTCTTATCGTGGCGATCGCCATAGTGGCGCTCTATTACGTCTACCGGGGGGTCACGGGAGAAGACGAGGCGCCCAGTTGCCGCGGCGCCCACACCTCCTGCCTGCAGAATTGCCGGCGCACGAGGACCGAGACGGCGGATTTGCAGCGGTGCCAGGAAGTTTGTCAGCGCGACTTCGATGCATGCGAGCGCCGCAGCCAGTAATGATCATGGCGTCCCCACCGGGACGCGAATCCAGATTAATACCATGAAAATCGAGCGCAACTCGCTCGCTTTTCATGATAGCATACCAGGTCATGATCGCGCGCACCGCGCTCGCCTCCCGCATTCGCGCCGCGCTCGCCCGCAGCCGGGTAGTGGCCCTGGTCGGTCCCCGCCAGAGCGGCAAGACAACCCTGGCGCACGCGCTGGCGCGCGCGGGGCGCACGAGTTACTTCGATCTCGAAGACCCTCGAAGCCTCACGCAGCTGGCCGAGCCCATGACGGCCTTGGAAGGCCTGAGAGGACTGATCGTGATCGACGAGGTGCAACGCCGGCCCGATCTTTTCCCGGTCCTGAGGGTGCTGGCCGACCGGCGACCGCTGCCCGGGCGCTTTCTCATCCTGGGCAGCGCGTCGCCGGCGTTGCTGCGTCAATCCACCGAGTCGCTCGCCGGCAGGATGGAGATCATCGAGATGGGGGGCTTTTCGCTCGCGGAGATCGGCGTGCGACATCTGGCGCGCCATTGGCTGAGAGGTGGCTTTCCGTTGAGCTACACGGCGCGCTCTCTGGCGGCAAGCGCCGAGTGGCGGAGCCAGTTTGTGCGCTCGTTCCTCGAACGCGATTTGCCGCAGCTCGGCGTCGCCATTCCGGCCCAGGCACTGAGACGGTTCTGGACGATGCTGGCGCACTACCACGGGCAGATCTGGAGTGCGGCCGAGCCGGCACGGTCCCTCGGGGTGGCGGAAACCACGGCACGACGCCATCTCGACCTGCTTTCCGGCGTTTACATGGTGCGTCAGCTCGCCCCATGGCACGAGAATCTCGGCAAACGGCAGGTCAAGTCTCCGAAAGTGTATGTGCGCGATACAGGTCTGCTCCATCATCTGCTCGGGATCACCGGTGAGAACGAACTGCTCGGGCACCCCAAATGCGGCGCGTCGTGGGAGGGCTACGCCATCGAGGAAGTAATCAACGCCGTGCAGCCTGATGAAACTTATTTCTGGGCCACGCACCAGGGCGCGGAACTCGATCTTCTGTTGTTCAAAAACGGGCGGCGGCTCGGGGTGGAGATGAAGAGAATGGACGCGCCCAGGCTTACGCCTTCCATTCGCATTGCGGTGCAGGATCTAAGGTTGGAGCAGCTCGTCGTGCTCTATCCGGGCCCGAGAGAATATGCGCTGGACGAGCGTGTTCGCGTCGTGCCCCTCGCGAAGGTGGCAACATGCAGCACAGATGAACTTTTTCCGCGGCCACGCAGGGTGAGGGCCATCAAACGAACTTGAAGGGAGGATTTTCGTCGGGGTTGGCGTCGGTAAAACGATGCCACCTTATTCCGACAAAGAAGAACGGCACGCAAATCAAAGCGATTTCATGCCGTTGGCAAGGTGTGGCGTCCCCACGGGGATTCGAACCCCGGTTACCGCCGTGAAAGGGCGATGTCCTAGGCCTCTAGACGATGGGGACTGCAAGTGAGCAACGGAAGCAACCGCAGATAAACGCAGATACACGCAGATGAAAGT
>JBOIEM010000175.1:0-10014 GCA_050741115.1 Burkholderiales bacterium | reverse complement strand
GGGTCCTTCAGGCCGTGGCCGGTCAGCGTGCAGACGATCGTGCTGCCCTCCCCGATCTTGCCCAGCTCGAGGTCCTTCAGCACCCCGGCCAGCGCGATGGCGGACGCCGGCTCGCAGAAGAGGCCCTCGGTGCGCGCGAGGAGCGTCTGCACGTGCAGGATCTCCTCGTCGGTGCATTCCGCGAACCAGCCGCCGGACTCGCGCCCCGCGGCGAGCGCCTGCTGCCACGACACCGGGTTGCCGATGCGAATCGCGGTCGCCACGGTTTCGGGGTTTTCCACCGGCCGGCCGCGCACGATCGGTGCGGCGCCCGCCGCCTGATATCCCACCATGATCGGCCGGCGCTGCAGCGTCTTCTGCGTCCGGTAGGGGCGCATGGCCGCGTCGATCCTGAGCGCCTGCGTCGTCTCGCCGGCCGCTTCGGAATAGCCGACCCAGTGCGCGGTGATGTTGCCGGCGTTGCCCACCGGCAGCGCGTGGTAGTCGGGCGCGTCGCCCAGGGCCTCGATCACCTCGAAAGCGACAGTCTTCTGCCCCTGGATGCGGTAGGGATTGATCGAGTTGACGATCTTGACCGGAAGCGCCGCGGCGATTTCCTGGACCAGGCGCATACCCTCGTCGAAATTGCCGCGGATCTGGATCACGACCGAGCCGTGCATCATCGCCTGGGAGAGCTTGCCGAGCGCGATCTTGCCTTCGGGGATCAGCACGAAGCAGGCGATGCCGGCGCGCGCGGCGTAGGCCGCGGCGGACGCCGACGTGTTGCCGGTGGACGCGCAGATGATCGCCCGCGCGCCCTCCTCGACCGCCTGCGTAACCGCCATCGTCATGCCCCGGTCCTTGAACGAGCCGGTGGGATTCGCGCCCTCGAACTTGGCATGGATGCTGACTTTCTTCCGCACCAGCGCCGGAAGGTTCCTGAGCTCGATCAACGGCGTTGCCCCTTCGTTGAGGGAGACGGCGCGCGTGCCCGCCGCGACCGGCAGCCGGTCGCGGTAGTTGTCGATCAATCCGGTGTACATAGTTTCGAGTTTCAAGTTGCCAGATTCGAGTTCACCAGTGTGGGGCTGCCGAGTTGAGAACCCAACTCGAAACTGGAAACTCGGAACTGGAAACTGTCAGTTGAGCTCTTCGAGCCGGATGCGGGTCACCTTGCCGACGACGACCGGCAGCTTCTCGATTTTCGAGATCGCAGCGTCCACGTTCTTCTCGACGGTCAGGTGGGTGAGCATGATGATGTCCACCTCGACCTCGCCCACGCGCGGCTCCTTCTGGACCATGGCCTCGATCGAGATCCGCAAGTCCGCCAGAATCCGCGTGATGTCGGCGAGCACCCCGGGCTTGTCCTGCACCTTCATCCGCAGGTAGCAGCGCGTCTCCACCTCGCCCATCGGCAGGATCGGCGTATCCGCAAGCTGCCCGGGCTGAAAGGCGAAATGCGGCACGCGGTGCTCCGGGTCCGCGGTCAGCATGCGCGCCACGTCGACGAGGTCGGCAACCACGGCGGACGCGGTCGGCTCCGCCCCCGCCCCGGCGCCGTAATACATCGTCTGGCCAACGGCGTCGCCCTTCACCAGGATCGCGTTCATCACCCCTTCCACGCTGGCGATCAGGCGTCGCGCCGGGACGAGCGTCGGATGCACCCGCAGCTCGATCCCCTTGCTCTTGCGCCGGGTAATGCCGAGCAGCTTGATGCGGTATCCGAGCTCCTCCGCGTAACCGATGTCCTCCCGCGTGAGCCGGGAGATGCCTTCGACATAGGCGGACTCGAACCGCATCGGGATGCCGAAGCCGATCGCCGCCATGATGGTCGTCTTGTGCGCGGCGTCCACGCCTTCGATATCGAAGCTCGGATCGGCCTCGGCGTATCCGCGCCGCTGCGCCTCTTTCAGTACATCCTCGAAGCTCGCCCCGCGCTCGCGCATCTCCGACAGGATGAAGTTGCAGGTGCCGTTGACGATGCCGGCGATCCACTCGATCCGGTTGGCGGAAAGCCCTTCGCGCAGCGACTTGATGATGGGGATGCCGCCGCCCACCGCCGCCTCGAAAGCGACCATTACGTCCTTCTTCTGCGCCGCGGCAAAGATCTCGTTGCCGTGCCGTGCCAGGAGCGCCTTGTTGGCCGTCACGACATGCTTGCCGCCGGCAACTGCCTGGAGGATCAGGTCTTTCGCGATCGTGATCCCGCCAATCAACTCCACCACGATGTCGATGTCGGGATGGTTCACCACCTCCCGCGCGTCGGCGGTCACGGTCGCGCGCCCGCCGACGATGCGGCGCGCCTTCTCCACTTCCTTGTCGGCGACCATCTTCATCGTGATGGCGCATCCGGCGCGGCGCGAAATCTCCTCGCGGTTGCGGTCGAGCACCGTGAACGTGCCCCCGCCCACGGTGCCGATGCCGAGCAGCCCTACATTTATCGGCCTCATAACGTTCAATGTTGAATGATGAATGATGAATGAGGAATGAGGAATAAGTGCGCGCATTCCGGCACGCTTATCCGCCACACGGCGAACGACTTACATCGTTCCGCATTCATCATTCCGCATTCCTCATTAAGACAGTCCGTCCTTCCTGAACATGTCCTTGATCCCCCGCAGCGCCTGGCGCGTGCGGGCCTCGTTCTCGATCAGGGCAAACCGCACGTGGCCGTCGCCGTACTGCCCGAATCCGACGCCGGGCGCCACCGCGATCCTGGCGTCCGCCAGCAGCTTCTTGGAAAACTCGAGCGACCCGAGCTTCCGGTACGGCTCGGGAATCGGCGCCCAGACGTACATCGTCGCTTTCGGCACCTCGACGTTCCAGCCCATCGCCCGCATGCCGCCGCACAGCACGTCGCGACGCCCCTGGTAGACCCTGCGCACGGTCTCCACGCAATCCTGCGGCCCTTCCAGGGCGATGATGGAGGCCACCTGGATCGGGGTGAAGGTGCCGTAATCGTGATAGCTCTTCATGCGCGCGAGCGCGGTGACGAGCTCCCGGTTGCCGACCATGTAGCCCACGCGCCAGCCCGCCATGTTATAGCTCTTCGACATGGTGAAGAACTCGACCGCGATCTCGCGCGCGCCCGGCACCTGCAGGATGGAAGGTGCCTGGTAGCCGTCGAACACGATGTCGGCGTACGCGAGGTCGTGCACGACGTAGACGTGGTGCTCCCGCGCGAGCGCGACCAGCCGCTCGAAGAACGGCAGGTCTACGCACTGCGTCGTCGGATTGCTGGGAAAATTGACGATCAGCATCCTGGGCTTCGGATAGGTGTCCCGGAATGCGCGCTCGACCGCGTCGAAGAAATCCGCTTCCGGCTCCATCGGCACGTGCCGGATGTCGGCGCCGGAGATGACCGGGCCGTAGATATGGATCGGGTAGCTCGGATTGGGCACCAGCACCGTATCACCGGTGTCGAGGGTGGCGAGCGCGAGGTGCGCGATCCCCTCCTTCGAGCCGATGGTAACGATCGCCTCCGTATCGGGATCGAGATCGACGCCGTAGCGCGCCTGGTACCAGTTGCAGATCGCGCGCCGCAGCCGCACGATGCCCTTCGACACCGAGTAACGATGCGTGTCGGGACGCTGCACGGTCTCGATCAGCTTCTCCACGATGTGCCGCGGCGTGGGCTGATCGGGATTGCCCATACTGAAGTCAATCACGTCCTCGCCCCGCCGGCGCGCGGCGAGCTTCAACTCGCCGGTGACGTTAAAGACATACGGCGGCAGGCGCTTGATGCGGGCGAATTCTTCCATGGACGCGGCGCGGCGAAGCGCAAAAGCGTGTTATTCTAGCGGAGCAAGTAACCTTAAGCAAATCAGTAGGTTATGAAATTGCACCTGATGCAGGAAGCGGGCCTGCAGCTCTTTTCCGGATACGGCGACGGATTCGTCGCGGTGAACGACGTGCGTTACGAAAAGTGCGTCGTGGTGAGCCCGCGGGCGGTGATCGAGTGGGCGGTGAGCGGGTTCGATGCGCTGACCGTGGCCGACTTCGGATTCCTTGAATCGCTGAAGCCCGAGATCATGATTCTGGGAACAGGCGCGGCGCAGCGCTTTCCGCGGCCGGAGCTCGCGCGGGTGCTCGCCGCCACCGGCGTGGGCGTGGAGGTGATGGACAGCCGCGCGGCGTGCCGCACCTACAATATCCTCGCGTCCGAGGGGCGCAAGGTGGTGGCGGCGATCCTGACCTAGCGCCGATCCAATGGATCAGAGTCCGGCGAGCACCTTGACGTGAGCGGCGACGCTCCGTCCCAGCGCGTGCAGCGAATAGCCGCCCTCCAGCACGGATACGATGCGCCCGGCTGACCAGCGCCGGGCGACTTCCCTGACTCTTTCCGTCACCCAGGCGTAGTCCGCTTCCACCAGGTTGAGCAGGGCCATGTCGTCCTCCCGGTGGGCGTCGAAGCCGGCGGAAACGAACAGCATCTCCGGCTTGAACGCGAGCAGCGCCGGCAGCCAGAACCGTTCTACCGCATTCCGGAATTCGGGTCCGCCGCTCCCCGCCGCAAGCGGGATGTTCACCATGTGTTCCGAGCGCCCTTCCACCCCGCTGTAGGGGTAGAAAGGGTGCTGGAACGTCGACACCATCGTCACCCGGGGATCCTCGCGAAAAATCTCCTCCGTGCCATTGCCGTGGTGGACGTCGAAATCCACGATCGCGACCCGTTTCAGTCCATGGCCCTCGAGCGCGTGCGCGGCGGCCACCGCGACGTTGTTGAAAAGGCAGAATCCCATGGCGCGGGCGCGCTCGGCATGGTGCCCCGGCGGCCGCACGCCGCAGAATGCAGCCTCCACCTCGCCGCGCAGCACCTGTTCCGTTCCCAGCGCCGCCGCGCCCGCCGCACGCAGCGCAGCGTTCAGGCTATGCGGGTTCATCGCGGTATCGGGATCGAGGTGCACCAGCCCTTGTTCCGGCACCGCGCGCTCGAGCGCGGTGATGTACGCGGGCGCGTGCACGCGTTCGAGCTGCGCGCGGCTTGCGAGCGGCGCCTCGACGTGCGTCAGAAAATTGCTCAGACCCGATGCCACCAGTTGATCCTCGATGGCGGCGAGCCGCGCCGGGCGCTCGGGATGATGCGCGCCCATGTCGTGCAGCCGGCAGTCGGGATGGGTCAGGTATGCGATGGACACAGAGAATGATCTCTCGTGCGCGCATTGACCGTCGGGCGCCGTCGGATCGAATGCGCGGTATTAAACCGGTGCGAAGCATCCGGCTTTAATGGTAATTATATGGCCGTATCCGGATTCTCCCTTCCCCGCCCTGCGCCGCGGCGCCGACCATGCAACCCTATCCCTCGCACCTGGTCCAACGGCTGACGCTGCGCGACGGCACCGCCGTCACGATCCGCCCCATACGCCCCGAGGACGAGAGCATCGAGCAGGAGTTCGTGCGCAACCTTTCCGAGGAATCGCGCTATTTCCGGTTCCGGGATGCCGTGGGTGAATTGTCGCCCCGCATGCTGGCGCACCTCACGCGCGTCGACTACGAGCAGCATTTGGCGCTGATCGCCGTGACCGAGCACGGAGCGCGTGAGATCCAGATCGGAGTCGCACGCTACATCGCTGACGCCGATCGCAGCCGCTGCGAGTGCGCGATCGCGGTTGCCGGCGGCTGGCAGCGGAGAGGTCTCGGCACGCGGCTCATGGAAGCGCCCATGGCCGCCGCCCGTTCCGCGGGCAAGCGCGAGATGTACGGGGAGGTCCTCGCGGGCAATCGGAAGATGCTCGAGTTCGCGGCGAAACTCGGCTTCCGGGCGCGCGCCGACGACAGCGATCCCCGTCTGCTGCGTGTCGAAAAGGCGCTGGGGTAGACGTGAGAAACCGCACATTCCCGCACCGGGGTCACGATCCAGCAGGCTCCTGTTACTGGCCAGTGGTCGTCGTGTTGTGGCACACTCGATGCGATGAATGACTTTCCACAGCACGCCGTGACGTCGCGGCCGCTCGAGCGGGTCGTCGCTCAGGTCGGGAGCATCATCCTCGGCAAGGAACGCCAGATCCGGCTCGCGATTACCTGTCTCCTCGCGCGCGGCCACCTGCTGATCGAGGACATTCCCGGGGTCGGCAAGACCATGATGGCGCACGCGCTTGCGACGTCGCTCGGGATGGGCTTTCAGCGCATCCAGTTCACCAGCGACCTGCTGCCCGCAGACATCATCGGCGTGTCCGTCTACAACCGGGACACCGGCGGCTTCCAGTTCCACTCGGGGCCGATCTTCAGCCAGGTCGTGCTGGCCGACGAGGTCAACCGCGCGACACCTAAAGCGCAGAGCGCGCTCCTCGAGGCGATGGAGGAGCACCAGGTGACGACGGAGGGCGAGACGCGGCGCCTGCCCGAGCCGTTCTTCGTGATCGCGACGCAGAATCCCTCGTACCAGATCGGCACGTTCCCGCTGCCGGAATCGCAGCTCGACCGGTTCCTGATGCGCATTCAGCTCGGCTACCCCGACAGCGAGGCGGAGCGCGCGCTGCTGCAGGGGGAAAACCGCCGCGACCTGCTCGCAACGCTGAAGCCGGCCATGACGCCGCAGGAGCTGAAGGACCTCCAGCACCGCGCCCAGCAAATCCACACCTCGAGCGCGCTGTTCGACTATGTCCAGGCGCTCACCGAACACACCCGCCGCGTGGCGGATTACGTCAACGGCCTGTCCCCGCGCGCGGCGCTCGCGCTGCTGCACGCCGCCCGCGCCTGGGCGCTGATGGCGGGACGCGGGCACGTGCTGCCGGAGGACGTGCAGGCGGTGCTTCCCGCCGTGGTCGGCCACCGGCTGGTTCCCGCGGGCGAAGTCACCCATGCCAACGGCGCGGACATCGCCGAGCACCTCATCAAGCAGGTCGCCATCCCGTAGTGATTAGGTGATTTAGTGATTAAGTGATTGAGCAGTTCGTTGCTGATGTCGTCTCAGTCACCCAATCACGTAATCACTTAATCACTCAGTCACCGACGTGTACGCGGCGCTCCGGAACCGCTTCTACGCCTGGATCTTCCAGTGGCGCGGGCCCGAGAGCGGGGCGATCGTTCTCGTCCAGCGCCGAATATTCATCCTGCCGACGCGCCAGGGCCTGGTGTTCGCCATGGTGCTGCTGGTCATGCTTGCCGGCTCGATCAACTATTCGCTCGGGCTCGGCTTCGTGCTCACTTTCCTGCTCGGGGCCCTCGGCGTCAACGCCATGATCCACACGTTTCGCAACCTCGCGAACCTGCGAATCACGGCCGGGCGGGCGCAGCCGGTGTTCGCCGGCGACACCGCGTTCTTCACGATTCACCTGGAGAACCGGGGCGACACCGACCGCCATGCCATCGGTCTCGCCCACGACCGCAGCGAAGCGTCCTTCGTGGATGTGATGGCGCGCTCCACGGAACCCGCGACAGCGGCGGTTTCCGCGCCCCGGCGTGGCGTCCTGCGGCCGGGTCGGCTCACCCTTTTCAGCCGCTTCCCGCTCGGCCTCTTCTACGCCTGGGCCTATGTGGACCTCGGCCTGCGTTGCATTGTCTACCCCCGCCCCGCCCCCTCCGGCCTGCCGATGCCCCGCGCGGCTTCGAGCACGGGCGCGGGCACCGAGCGCGGCCAGGGCCAGGAGGACTTTTCGGGCATGCGCCAGTACCACCGGGGCGATTCACCGCGCCACATTGCGTGGAAAGTCGCCGCACGCGACCAGGGACTGCTCACCAAGCAGTTCACCGGGCGCGCCGAGACCGAGCTGTGGCTCGATTGGGCGCAATTGCCGCCGCAGATGGGGGTGGAGGAGCGGCTGTCGCACCTCGCACGCTGGGTTCTCGACGCGCACGCCGCGGGACTCACCTACGGCTTGCGCATGCCCGGCACGTCGGTCGAGCTGGCGGCGGGAGAGGCGCAGCGCGAACGCTGCCTCGAGACGCTCGCGCTGTTCGAGCAAGAATGACCGATTCGAGACAGACCATCCTCTGGCGCCACGTGCGCTGGCTGCTGGTGTCGCTCCTGCTGGTGGCCGCGCCGCACGCTCTTCATATGCCCGGGTGGACCATCGCGCTGACGGCGACGCTGCTCGCCTGGCGCGCCTACGTCGGTTTCGCCCGCCTCGGGCTGCCCAATCGCTGGCTGCTGCTCGTGATCGCGCTTGGTGCCGCCATCGGCGTGTTCCTGAACTTCCGGACCGTCTTCGGGCGGGATGCGGGCGTAACCCTCCTGGTCATCATGCTGGCGCTGAAGCTGCTCGAGACCCGCACGCACCGCGACGCGATGCTGTTGAGCTTCCTCAGCTACTTCCTGGTGATCACCAATTTCCTGTATTCGCAGACCATCGGCACCGGGGTCTACATGCTCGCGTGCACCGTCTTCATCACCGCGACCATGGTGAGCCTCAATTACGCCGGAGCGGAACCGCCGTTCCGCGTCCAGCTGCGCACCGCCGGCATGCTCCTCGCGCAGTCGGTGCCGCTGATGCTGGCGCTGTTCCTGCTGTTCCCCCGCGTGCCGGGCCCCCTGTGGGGCCTGCCGCGCGACGCGTTTGCCGGCGTGAGCGGCCTCTCCGACACCATGACCCCGGGCAGCCTTTCCAGCCTGGTCCTGTCGGACGCGGTCGCGTTCCGGGTGCGGTTCGAGTCCCAGTTTCCCCGGGCGAAGGACCTCTACTGGCGCGGCCCCCTGATGTGGGACTTCGACGGGCGCACCTGGTCCACGCAATCCTTCGTCTATACCGCGCCCGGGATCAAGGCTGCCGGAGACGCGGTGAGTTACGAAGTGACGCTCGAGCCCCACAACCGGCGCTGGCTGTTCGCGCTCGATCTGCCCGCCGTGGCTCCGCCGCGCTCCATCGTCACCACCGACTACCAGCTCTACTCCGTCCAGCCGGTCAACAGCCGCTTGCGTTACGCCATGGCGTCGTTCCTCAACGCGCGCTTCGGCGAGGTCGAGAACCGCTTCAGCCTGCACCGCGCCCTTCAGATCCCGCCCCAGTCCAACCCCCGCGCCCAGGCGCTGGGGCGCGCGCTGCGCGAGAAGCACGCCGACGACGAGGCCATCATCGGCGAGATGCTCTCCCTGTTCCGCAGGAATTTCGTCTACACGCTCGAGCCCCCGCTGCTCGGCGAGCATCCGGTGGACGAGTTCCTGTTCTCAACCCGCAGCGGCTTCTGCGAGCACTACGCGTCCGCTTTCGCGGTGGTCATGCGGGCGGCCGGAGTGCCCACCCGCATCGTGACCGGCTACCAGGGCGGCGAGGTCAACGCGCTCGGCAACTACCTGATCGTCCGGCAGGCCGACGCTCACGCCTGGACCGAGGTGTGGCTCAAGGGCCGGGGATGGGTGCGGGTCGATCCCACCTTCGCGGTGGCGCCGGTGCGCGTGGACACCGGGATCTCGGCGGCCGTGGCGCGCACCGATCCCCTGCCCCTGATGGTGCGCGCTCCCTCCGCGTTCCTGCGCCAGGTGCGGCACACCTGGGACTACATGGCGAACACCTGGAACCAATGGGTGCTGGGCTACACGCCGGAACGCCAGCGCTCGCTGCTGGCGATCGCGGGGGTGGACGACGCGACCTGGGAGAAGCTCACCGCGATCCTCTTCGTCCTCGCCGGAATCATCGTCGCCATGTTCACGGCGCTTGCGCTGCGCCAGTTGCAATCGCGCGTGCGCGACCCGGTGCGAATCGCGTATCTGAAATTCTGCGAGAAACTGCGCCGCAAGGGCCTCGCGCGCGCAGCGGCCGAGGGCCCGGTCGATTACGCGCGCCGCGTCGAGCGGCTTCGGCCGGAGCTCACGCCCGCCGTCGAGGCGATCACGCAGATCTACGTCGCCCTGCGCTACGGCGCGGAATCAAGCGCCGCGGCCGTGATGGAGCTGCAGCGGCGCGTGCGGCAGTTCAGCGCCTGACTTCTGCCTTCTGCCTTCGCGTTATGCCGGCGGCAGGAGTTTCATCGGGTCCACCGGCTTGCCGAAACGGCGGATCTCGAAGTGCAGGCGCACCTGGTCGGTGTCGGTCGAGCCCATCTCCGCGATCTTCTGGCCCTTCGCGACGTTCTGCCCTTCCTTCACCAGCAGCTCGCTGT
>JBOIEM010000174.1:0-16723 GCA_050741115.1 Burkholderiales bacterium | reverse complement strand
TCTCGCTGCTGCTGTAGGGCCTGCCGGCGCCGCTGTCCACACCCGCGCGGGCCCGCCATTGCTCGTACTGCGCCGCGAGCGCCGGCGCGTACTCGGCCAGCACCGACTCGCCGCCGGCCGGCAGCGGGCCGAGGAGGCGCTCGGCCCGGGCGTTGAACTGGCGGATGGCCCCATGCCCGTCCACCACGAGCACGCCGTCCGGCATGTCGCGGATCACGAGCTGGTTCACCTGCTCCAGGTTCGCGAGGTCGATCTCGCGCTTCGCGGCGAGCCGCTCGCTCGCCACCGTGTACTGGGCGAGCGCGTGCGCGAGCCACGCGATCGCGAAGAAGGCGCCGGACAGCAGCCCGGCCTGCACGAACTGGGAGTCGGGGGCGTCGAGCTTGAGCGTCGCGTAGGTATGCTCGAGCAGCACCCCGATGCTGGCGAGGGCGGCGAAGAACAGCGTCAGCCGCCCCCGGCTGATCAAGCCCGCGCCGGCAAGCGTGGTGAGGAGGAGCAACCCCAGTCCGCTGGAGATGCCGCCGCTCGCGTAGATAAGAAGCACGACGAAGACGACATCGGCGGCCACCTGCAGCGTCAATTGGAGGTCGAAATGCCGGCGCGAGCTGATCACGACGAAACACGCAATGCTGAAGATCACGTAGGCGAGGTCGGCGGCGACGAACAGCGCCTGGTCGCGGGAACCGAACCAGAGATTGGAGCCCCAGATCGCGACGCTCAGCAGCAGGAGCAGCGCGACCAGCAGGCGATAGACGTTGAAGTAGAACAGCGACCGCCAGAATTGCTCGGAATGCGCTCCGGGATCGGGGGGCGCGCCCGGCGTCTCCCACAGCACCGCCTGCCGGCTGCCCACCAGGCTCATCCGGCGCGGCGCTCCGCCTCGCCCGACCGCTGGTGATCCGGCGAGCAATAGGATCTGCCCTGGGTGGTGATGCTCTCGCTGCGCGGCAGATGCACGCCGCAGCGCGCGCATTGCACCATGTTCTCGGCCGCCGCCGGGGGCGCCTTTTCCGCGCCGCCGTCGACGCGGCGGCGGTAGCTCTTCAGGATCCAATAGACCAGCAGCAGGCCGAGAACGACCAGGATGACTTTCGCCAATTCAGACTCCGCCCGTGGCTCCTCGGCTGCACGCGGGGTTTCGTGCCACCGGCTACGGTTAACCGTTCACCCCGGCGAGTTAGTGTGCCCTAACCCCCGCCGGGCGTCGAGCGAGTCGATCACGGTCCGGGTCGTTCGGAGCCCGGGGGCGGGAAAGAATGGTCGGGGTGAGAGGATTTGAACCTCCGACACCTGCGTCCCGAACGCAGTGCGCTACCAGGCTGCGCTACACCCCGATTTGAAAGCGAAAGATGGGAGCGCTTAACGCGGACCGGCTAATACGTCCGCGTCACCGCGAAACCCGCCAATTCTAGCAAATATTCGCGCTGCCTTGATTGCGGCAGGCGCGCGAGCGCGTCGTCCGCCGCACGCGATTCCCGCCGCGCCTGTTCGCGGGCGTAATCGAGCGCGCCGGTCGAGCGAATCGCCTCGATCACCGCGGCGAGCTCCTCCCGCCCGCCGTGCTCGATGGCGTGGCGCACCCGCTGCGCCTGCTCCGCGGTCCCGTGCTGGATGGCGTAGATCAGCGGCAGCGTGGTCTTGCCTTCGGCGAGATCATCGCCCAGGTTCTTGCCGATCACCGCCTGCTCGCCGGAATAATCGAGCACGTCGTCGATCAGCTGGAAGGCGGTTCCGAGGTGCATGCCGTAGCCGGCGATCGCGTCCTCGTGCTCGCGCGGCGCACTGCCCAGGATCGCGCCGAGGCGCGTGGCGGCCTCGAACAGCTTCGCCGTCTTGCAGCGGATCACCTCGAGGTAATCGCTTTCTCTGAGGTCGGGATTGCGGCAGCTCATGAGCTGCATCACTTCCCCCTCGGCAATCACGTTGGTCGCGTCGGCAAGCACCTGCAGCACGCGCATGTTGTCCACACCCACCATCATCTGGAACGCGCGCGAATAGACGAAATCGCCGACGAGCACCGCCGCCGAATTGCCGAACAGCGCGTTGGCGGTGGAGCGCCCGCGCCGCAGGTCCGACTCGTCCACGACGTCGTCGTGCAGCAGCGTTGCGGTATGGATGAATTCCACCACCGCGGCAAGCTCGTGGCAGTGGCGCCCGCGGGCCCCGAACGCGCCGGCCGACAGCAGGAGCAGCAGCGGGCGCAGGCGCTTGCCGCCGCTGCCCACGACGTGTTCCGCGACCTGGCGGATCAGAACCACCTCGGAATCGAGACGGGCGCGGATCACGGCGTCCACGGCGCGCAGGTCCGCCTCCACGAAGCCGCGTATCGCGTCCAGTGTCACCGTCTGGGGGTCTCGCAAGGAGGGGGGATGATACCAGCAAAGAAACGGCGCCGGGCTCGCCCGCGGCAAGCTGCCGCCCGAGGTCCGCAGGCGCGGCATCTCTTTGACTAACCGGCATGCTTTTTGTAGAATGCGCGCCTTTCCAGGTTCGCAGGAGTGGCGTCGTGTACGCGGTGATCCGGACCGGCGGCAAGCAGTACCGGGTGAGCGCCGGAGAAAAGCTGAAGATCGAGCTGATCGCCGCGGATGTCGGCCAGGAGATCGTACTCGACCAGGTGCTGCTGGTGGCCGACGGCGAGGCGCTCAAGATGGGCGCGCCGCTCGTTGCCGGCGCGCGGGTGAAGGCGAAGGTGCTGAAGCACGGCCGGGGCGGGAAGGTGCGCATCTTCAAGTTGAACCGCCGCAAGCATTACCGCAGGAGCCAGGGCCACCGCCAGGGCTACACCGAGATCGAGATCCTCGGCATCGCGGCATAGAGAGGTACGAGGGGATACTCCCCTCGTGCACCCCTACATCAATTCGGAAGCAGCGGCACGGACAGGAACGGAACAGGTTATGGCACACAAGAAGGCGGGCGGCAGCTCGCGCAACGGGCGCGACTCGCAGTCGAAGCGGCTGGGCGTGAAGCGCTACGGGGGCGAGCAGGTCAACGCGGGCGAAATCATCGTGCGCCAGCGCGGCACGCAGGTGCATCCCGGCGCAAACGTCGGCATCGGCCGCGACCATACGCTGTTCGCCCGAGTAACCGGGCGCGTCGCTTTCGCCCAGAAGGGGCCGGACCGCCGCACGACGGTGAGCATCGTTCCCGCGTAAGCCCGGCCGTTGCCCACCGCAAGCCCTGTCACGCGACAGGGCTTTTTTGTTCATGAAATTCATTGACGAAGCCGCTATCGAGGTCCGCGCCGGCAAGGGTGGCGACGGCGTGGCCAGCTTTCGGCGCGAGAAGTACGTCCCGCGCGGCGGCCCTGACGGCGGCGACGGCGGGCACGGCGGCAGCCTCTATGCGCTCGCCGACCGCAACCTGAACACGCTGATCGATTACCGCTACGCGCGCATCCACCGCGCGCGGGACGGGGAGAACGGCCGCGGCGCGGACCAGTACGGCAGGTCGGCGCCCGACATCGAGCTGCGCGTGCCGGTGGGCACCGTCGTGAGCGATCTCGAGACGGGGGAAGCGATCGCCGATCTCGACCGCGACGGCGCGCGCGCGCTGCTCGCGCGGGGTGGGGCCGGCGGGCTCGGCAACCTCCATTTCAAGTCGAGCGTAAACCGTGCGCCGCGCCAGTTCACGCGCGGCGCGGCGGGCGAGCGGCGGCGCCTGAAGCTCGAGCTGAAGCTCCTCGCCGACGTCGGACTCTTCGGCATGCCCAATGCCGGGAAGTCCACCCTGATCCGCGCGGTTTCCGCCGCGCGCCCCAAGGTCGCCGACTACCCCTTCACCACGCTCACGCCGTCCCTCGGCGTGGTGCGGGCGGGAGTAGACCGCAGCTTCGTGCTCGCCGACATCCCCGGCCTGATCGAGGGCGCGGCCGAGGGGGCGGGGCTCGGCCACCAGTTCCTGCGGCACCTCGCGCGCACGCGGCTGCTGCTGCACCTCGTCGACATTGCGCCGCCCGAGCCGGACGCCGATCCCGCGCGCGCCGCGCGGGCGATCACGCAGGAGCTGAGAAAGTACGACGAGGCGCTCTACCGCAAGCCGCGCTGGCTGGTCGTGAACCAGATCGACAAGATTCCGGCCGGCGAGCGTGAGCGCGTTGTCAAGCGCTTCCTCAGGAATTTTCGCTGGCGCGGCAAAAGCCTTATCATTTCGGCGCTCACGGGCGAGGGGTGCCGCGAGCTCGTCTTCGCGGTGATGAAGTACCTGGAGCAGAAATCGGGAGCCGGGGATGGCGTCCGTCGTCAAAAGCGCTAAGCGCATCGTCGTCAAGGTCGGCTCCAGCCTCGTCACCAACGAGGGCCGGGGACTCGATCCCGACGCGCTCACGCGCTGGGCCAGCCAGATCGCGGAGTTAAGGCGCCTGGGCCGCGAGGCGGTTTTGGTATCCAGCGGGGCGATCGCGGCGGGCATGCAGCGCCTTGGCTGGAAACGGCGTCCGCATGCCCTGCACGAGCTGCAGGCCGCCGCCGCGGTCGGCCAGATGGGGCTCGTCCAGATGTACGAATCGTGCTTCCGCCAGCACGATCTGCTCACCTCGCAGGTCCTGCTCACGCACGAGGACCTCGCCGACCGCAAGCGCTACCTCAATGCGCGCTCGACCCTGCGCACGCTCCTCGGGCTGGGCGTCATCCCGATCATCAACGAGAACGACACGGTCGCAAGCGACGAGATCCGCTTCGGGGACAACGACACGCTGGCGGCCCTGGTGACCAACCTGATCGAGGCCGACGCACTGGTGATTCTCACCGACCAGGAGGGCCTCTACGACAGGGATCCGCGCCGGGGCGGCGCGGCGAAGCTGATCGCGCAGGGGCGCGCGGGCGACCCCGCCCTGGAAGCGATGGCCGGCGGCATCGGCAGCACCACCGCGCTCGGGGGCATGCTGACCAAGGTGCTCGCCGCGAAGCGCGCGGCGCGCAGCGGCGCGCACACCGTGATCGCGTCCGGGCGTGAAGACGATGTCCTGCCGCGCCTCGCGCGCGGGGAGCCGATCGGCACCCAGCTCGTGGCGGAGCGCGCGACGCTCGCGGCGCGCAAGCAGTGGCTCGCCGACCAGCTGCAGGTGCGGGGGAGCCTGGTCCTCGACGCCGGCGCGGTCAAGGCGCTCACCCTGCACGGCAAGAGCCTGCTGCCGATCGGCGTATTCGAGGTCACCGGCGAATTCGACCGCGGCGAGGCGGTGAGCTGCCTCGATGAGTCACGGCGCGAGGTCGCGCGCGGGCTCGTCAACTACAGCTCCGCGGAGACCCGCCGCATCCTGCGCGCGCCCTCCAGCGAGATCGAAGCGAGGCTCGGCTACGTGGACGAGCCCGAGCTCATGCACCGCGATAACCTGGTATTGCTGTAGCATCGCAAGCCCTCCCGCAGCGTGTAGACTTCATCTGGTTTTCGTCAACTTCGTCGGGAGGAAGATCCCATGCGTGTCGCAGCAACTTGCGTACTGGCAGCAGCCGTCCTCGTCCCCCACGCCTACGGGGCGGCGCCCAACATGAGGGAAGGCGAGTGGGAGATCACCCTGAAGATGGAGATGCCGGGTATGCCGATGGCGATGCCGCCGCAGGTGATGAGCCGATGCGTCACGAAGAAAGACCTGGCCAATCCCGTGCCCGGCCCCCAGGCCGGGGACAGCCGCTGCAAGACGACCGACCACAGGATGCAGGGCAACACGGCGACCTGGAAGATGGCGTGCGAGGATGGAACGACGGGCAGCGGCACGGCCACCTACAGTGACACCTCTTACACCAGCACGATCACGACCCTGCAGGGTGGCCAGGCGCCGGCCATGACCATGCGGCAAAACGGACGGTATCTCGGGGCCTGCAGAAAACCCTGAAGGCGGACCGCGGCGGGCCTGCTACCCGCCCGCGGGGGACCGGGCGCCGTACTTGAGCCTCTGCAGCAGCTCGCGCTCGGATTGCACCGGAAGCCGACCGGAGCAGAGATACTCGCCATAGAGAGCGTGATGGTGATGGTTGGCGTCCTGGAAATCGATGCGGCGCCACTGCGGATTGCGCGCCCGCGCCCAGCTCCCGTTCGGGTGTCCCACCGCGTAAATCTTCTGCTGGCGCAGCTCGCAGCGGATGCCCTCGAACGTGACGTTGGTCGCACCTCCGGCCGTCTTCACGACCAACGTGTAACGCACGACGCCGTCCTCGCCGACCGACAGCGAGCGGGCGTCAAGGTAGAAGCGGTGCGGGCTCGCGGCCCCCGCCTCGAACGGGATCAGGTCCCCGCTCCTGGGGTAGGACGGTATCCGGGTTTCGATTTCCTTCCACGGTTTCCTGCCGTCGTCGAAGTCGGAGTCCCACTCGCGCCACTGCGCGAGCGCCGCGGAGACGGATACGGTCAGCGCGGCAGCAACGGCGAGGTGCGCGGCTCGGGCGGCGCACTCGGCTCGACGCCGCGCCCAGCGGCTTCCGGCGTCACGCGCGCAGCGAGTCAAGATCCGCCCCGCCCCTACCTCGCGTAGATGTAATCGCGCGTCTCCGGCAGCTCGAGCGCGCCGCCCGCCAGAGGCTTGCCCGCCAGCACCTGGTAGACCGACATCCAGCCGCGCTCGAAGCCGAGCGCCGAGCCCGCCATGTAGATGCGCCAGATGCGGTAGAGCTTCTCGCCCACCGCCGCAAGCGCCGCGGCGCGGTTCGCTTCCAGGCGCTCCACCCAATTCCACAGCGTCTTCGCGTAATGCGGCCGCAGGCTCTCCACGTCCCAGGACTCGAGGCCCTGCGCCGAGAGCGCCTCCATCACGACCGAGAGGTGGGTGAGCTCACCGCCCGGAAACACGTAGCGATCGATGAACTCGCCGATGTCGCTGCCGAGCTCGCGCTGTCCCGGGACACTGTGGGTGATACCGTGGTTCAGCAGCACCCCACCCGGTCGCAGCAGCCGGGCGATCTTGCCGAAGTACGCCGCCAGGTTCTCGCGCCCCACGTGCTCGAACATGCCGATGCTCGCGATCTTGTCGAACGGCCGCTCTTCCGGCACGTCGCGGTAATCGAGGAGGTGCACCTCGCAGCGCCCCTCCAGCCCCAGCTCGCGGATCCGGGCGCGCGCGTAGTCGTGCTGGTTGCGGCTCAGCGTGACGCCGAGCGCGTGCGCGCCATAGCGCTCGGCCGCCCACATCACCAGCGCACCCCAGCCGCAGCCGATGTCGAGGAAGCGCTCGCCCGCCGTGAGCCGCAGCTTGCGGCAGATGTGGTCGAGCTTCTGCTCCTGCGCGATCTCGAGCGTATCGTCTGCGCGCTGGAAGTAGGCGCAGGAATAAACGCGCCGCCGGTCGAGCCAGAGGCCGAAGAAATCGTCACCGACGTCGTAATGGCTGCGGACCGCCTTGCTGTCGAAGAGCCGCGTATGCCGCACCCAGCGCGCGAGCCGCCGCGCGGGCGGCGGGCCCGCGCCGTCCGTCGCCCCCCCGAGCGCCGCCCCCAGGCCGACCACGTCCCGGATCGGCCCCTCGACATCGATCTGCTGCTCGACGTAGCGCGCCGCGAGCGCCCCGGCGCTGGGACGTTCGAGCGCGGCGAGTGCAAGCGGATTCCTGAGGGTGATCGTCACCTGCGGCCGCGGGGCGCCCGCGCTCGCGCCGTTCCACAGCCGAACGGCGAGCGGCAGGCCGCTTTCCTCGATACGCCGCCCGATCCCTGCGAGTATCCGGGAATTCTCCATACGCCGGACGAGAATAGCACAAGCCCACCCGCGCGGAAGCCCCGTGGCGCGCGCCAGCGCCCGAGCCTAACCGGCGAGATCGTTGACGAGGGAGGCCCGCACCGCGGGATCGACCGCGCCAATCGTGTGGCGGTATTCGGTATGATCGACTCCGACGCCAAGCGGAGCCCCCTTCTTCAGGGCCTGCACCATTGCGGGCTCGAGCTCGAACCGAAGAAAATGCACGGCCGAGGTCTTCTCCGCGGTGTCGCGCTCGAGATCCTCGTCGGCGATGGCGTACACCCGGGCATGACCTTCGACCTGCACCCAGACCCGGTCCTCGATGCCGATCAGCCGGGCGAGCATGCGGCGGCGCTCCTCCACGTCGGGATACTCGATCATGAGCGTCGCCTTCCAGTTGGCGCCGTCCGGGATGAGGGGATTGTAGGCATCGAGCTCGCCCTGGATGCCCGCCTCCTCGAACGTGCGCTCGGCGCGCAGCATCTCCTGGACCTGGTAGCGCACCGTCAGCTCGTCCTCGAAGTGGAGCGTCAGGTGCGCGCCGAGCGCGAGCGTGCGGTCCTTCTTGTGCGCAATGACCTTGGCGCGGAACTGCGGCCGCGCCCGGGCATAGGCTTCCAGTGTCATCAGGCTGTCGCGGGTGATCTGTGACATCGGTCCGTTTCTCGTTTCTACAACCCGTAGGCGATGCGAATCAGTGTGAGCGGATGCTGCTTCCGGGCCCGGGTTTCGCCCATCCCCTGCAGGATATGGCGGCCGGCGATGGCGCAGTCGGAACTCACGTAATCGGGCGCGGCTTCCGCCATCCGGCGGAACACCGGGCGGCCGATCTTCATCGAATTCTCGAAATATTCCGCCTTGACGCCCCAGGTGCCGTCGTGGCCGGCGCAGCGTTCCACGGTGGTGACCCGGGTGCCGGGAATCATCTCGAGCAGCTCGCGCGTTTTCTGCCCCATGTTCTGCACGCGCAGGTGGCACGGCACGTGGTAGGAGACGTTGCCCAGCGGCTGCTTGAAATCGGTCTTGAGCAGGGCGTCCTTGTGGCGCAGCACCAGATACTCGAAGGGGTCGAACATCGCCTCCGCCACCGCGTTCACGTCAGGATCGCCGGGAAACATCAGCGGCAGCTCCTGCTTGAACATGAGGGTGCACGACGGCACCGCCGTGAGGATCGCGTACCCCTCCCGCGCGAGCCGGGCGAGGACGGGGATGTTGACCTCCTTGTTGCGCGCCACGGCCTCGAGATCCCCCAGCTCGAGCTTGGGCATCCCGCAGCACGCTTCCTTCTCGACCAGCAGCGCCGGCACTTCATTGTGCGCGAGCGTCGCGAGCAGATCGTGCCCGATGCCGGGCTCGATGTAGTTCACGTAGCACGTGGAGAAAACGGCGACTTTCCCCGGCGTGTTCTTCCCGTCACGCGCCGGGAACGAGGCGTTGGCGCGGGCGCTGCCGCGGAATTTCACGCGCGAGTACTCCGGCAGGACGCGCTCCCGGTGCACGCCCAGCGTCTTCTCCATGACGCCGCGGATGGCTTTCGTCCGGTTGGCCGCGTTCACGAACTGCACCACGACCGGGATGGTCGCAAGCCGCCCCACGGCGTCGGTGCTCGTGAGCAGCCGGTCACGGAACTTCGCTCCCTCCTTGCGGAACCGGACCGCCTTGGCGCGCAGCATGAGGTGCGGGAAATCCACGTTCCACGGGTGCGGCGGCACGTACGGGCACTTGGTCATGTAGCACATGTCGCACAGGTAGCACTGGTCGACGACCTTCGCGTAGTCCTGCTTCGCAACTCCGTCCACCTCCAGGGTCGCGCTCGCGTCGACCAGGTCGAACAGGGTCGGGAACGCGGTGCAGAGGTTCACGCAGCGCCGGCAGCCGTGGCAGATCTCGAAGACGCGTTCGAGCTCCTGGTCGAGCTTTCCCTCGTCGTAGAAATCCGCGGATCGCCAGTCGAGCGGGTGCCGGGTCGGGGCCTCGAGGCTGCCTTCACGTACGGTCATAGGCGACGCCGGGTGATGATGGATCAAAAAAGCGGAAGGCCGGTTCCGCCTTCCGCCTTCGTGCCTGCCTCTCCGGGTCAGTCGGCCAGCCCGTCGAGCGCCTTCTGGAAGCGGTTGGCGTGCGAGCGCTCCGCCTTGGCGAGCGTTTCGAACCAGTCGGCGATTTCGCCGAAGCCTTCGGCGCGGGCGGCCTTGGCCATGCCCGGATACATGTCCGTATATTCGTGCGTCTCGCCGGCAATCGCCGCCTTGAGATTGTCGCGCGTCTTGCCGATCGGCAGATTGGTCGCCGGGTCGCCGCACGTTTCGAGGTATTCCAGGTGACCATGGGCATGCCCGGTCTCCCCTTCCGCGGTGGAACGGAAGACCGCGGAAATGTCGTTCTGGCCTTCGACGTCCGCTTTCGCGGCGAAATACAGGTAACGGCGGTTGGCTTGAGACTCCCCGGCAAACGCGTCCTTCAGGTTTTGGTGTGTCTTGGAACCCTTGAGTTGCATGATTATCTCCTTTAAAACAATCTCTTAACTACACACTTCTAGGCGCGTAGTGCTGACTCACTTCCAGTCGAGGGAAGGCTAATTAGAACGTTTCTAAGCCGTGAACTAAGTATAAACAGCGATCGCGCCGGTTGTCAATAGAGGTGCGTGCCGCCAGATGTCCGCCCGACCTAGCGGCCGAGCATCGCCTCGATCTCGGAAAAGGTACGGGCGATCTCGCTGGTCTGGAGCGTCACCCCGAGCTGGCGCGCGATCTGGGTAGCCGAGAACAGACCCCGCAGGAGCGGGCGGCCGCGCGCGTCGCGCTCCAGCACGACGGCATGCTGCCGCCCCGCCTTCTTCAAGGTGGCCACGATGTGCCCCACCTTCGCCGTGCGCACCTCGGCCATATTGAGCACTTCGAGGCGCTCCTGCGGGGTCATCACGTCGCGCACCTGCACCTCTTCCCGCCGCAGGCCGCGCTCGGAAGCCGCCAGCACCGGCTTCTCCCCGAGAATATCAGCGGCGGTGAGGAGACCAACCACCCTGCGGTCCTGGTCGACCACGAGCAGCAGGCGCACACCGCGATGGATCATGCGCCGGTGCGCCTCGTCCACCGTGTCGCCGGGCAGAATGATGATCGCGGTCACGCGCGTGAGGTCGGTCATCACGCTTGCCGCCGCATCGTCTAGGGCGACCTTGTCGGGCATGGCCTGGGTCGGTTGGGCGTAGCCGACGCCCGGCGGCAGCCGTTCGAAGGGCACGGGAGCGTAGTCCCTCAACACCACTGCTTCCTCCCGCGGAGTGATTGGCCTGTCCTCGCGACTGTCACCGCGGGCCGCACCCGGGGCATCCGCGGGCCCGAACGCGTCCGCGCGCGTATTCCACCAGCTCGGGAGACCGCGCGCCCCGCTCGCGCCGCCTCCGGATTATCCTCGCTCCGGCGTGCCGGCCGGAGGGATGCGTTCGGCGCGTCTGCCGCGTGCCCGGGCCGGTCGATGACGGCTGAGATAGGGCGCGAGCTCCTCCAGTGCCCTCTGATAGACCTCCCGCTTGAACTCGATCACCGCTTCCATCGGCATCCAGTAGTCGCTCCAGCGCCAGGCGTCGAACTCGGGCTTGCTGGAAGCGCGCAGTCGCACGTCGCAGTCCCGGCCGACGAGCCGCAGGAGGTACCAGATCTGCTTCTGGCCGCGGTAATGGCCGCGCCACTCGCGCCGCAGCCAGCGCTCCGGCACCTCATATCGCAGCCAGTCGCGCGTGCGCCCGAGCACCCACACGTGCTGCGGCGCGAGTCCGACCTCCTCCCGCAGTTCGCGATACATGGCCGCCTCGGGCGTTTCCCCCGGCTTGATGCCGCCCTGCGGAAACTGCCAGGCGTGTTCCCTCACCCTCTTGCCCCAGAAAACCTCGTTCTTCCAGTTACATAGAACGATGCCGACGTTCGGGCGATATCCGTCGCGGTCGATCATGGAAATCCGTTGAAGCCGTTGGTCATGGCGATTTTTTCACAATTCGGATGCCAGCGATACCCTCTGTGGGTGCACCGGATAACGAGTGCCGGCTCACGCTTGATCAGAGATATAGAGCCGCTCGGCATCACTGCGGTTCATCCCGCGCAGCCCGCGCACGAATCTTCCGAACTCGAGCCCGTAGCGCGCCTCGAGCTCCCGGGCGCCGCGTTCCAGCTCGTCCCACCGGATGGCGGCCGGAGGATCGCGGAAGCCGAACACGATGACGTTGCCTGGCTTCTCCGCCGGCAAACATAGCGTGCCGGAAGTGAATGCCGCTTCGATGCGCGCGAGATTGTCGTCGAACTGGCGGTCCGACCCCCACAGATTCACGACCAGCACGCCGCCGCACTCGAGCCGCCGCGCGCAGGCCGCGTAGAAAGCCGCGGAAGCGAGTTCCGGCACCTGCGACGCGCCGTCGTAGCCATCGACCAGGATCGCATCGAACCAGCCGCCCGGGGACGCAATCAACTCCGCCGCGTCGCAAACCCGCACGGCGAGGCGCGCGTCGGCGGCCGGCAGCTCAAACAGGCGGCGGGCGATTGCCACCACCTGCGGGTTCACCTCCAGCACCTCGGTCACCGCCTCCGGCAGCCGGTGGTAGACGAACTTCGCGAGCGAGCCGCCGCCCAGGCCGACCATCAGCACGCGGCGCGGAAGCGGGCGGAACAGCAGGAACGCCATCATGCTGCGGGTGTAGGCGAGCTCGAGGTCGTTCGGGCGCGCGAGGCGCATCGAACTCTGGATGGTATCGCTGCCGATGTGCAGCGACCGCACCCCGAACCGCTCGGTCACGTACACCGAATCGGCGCCGTGAGCGGGCTTGCGCAAGCGCCAGCGTGCGAGGAAGTTCATGCCATCGTACTCGACCGGGCAGCTTGGGTAGAATAGCGGCTTTCGCCGTCCCGCGACAATTATGCGCGTCTCGCAATTCTTCCTCTCGACGCACCGGGAAACGCCGGCCGAGGCCGAGGTGGCGAGCCACCGGCTGATGCTGCGCGCGGGAATGATCCGGCAGCTCGCGCGCGGCATCTACACCTGGATGCCGCTCGGGCTGCGCGTGCTGCGCAAGGTCGAAGCCATCGTGCGGGAGGAGATGAACGCGTCCGGCGCGATCGAGCTCACCATGCCCGCCGTCCAGCCCGCCGAGCTATGGCAGGAATCGGGACGGTGGGTTGAGTTCGGGCCGGAGCTGCTGCGCCTCAAGGACCGGCACCAGCGCGATTTCTGCATCGGTCCCACGCACGAGGAGGTCGTGAGCGACATCGTGCGCCAGGAAGTGAAGAGCTACCGCCAGCTGCCCTTGAACCTCTACCAGATCCAGACCAAGTTTCGCGACGAGATCCGGCCCCGCTTCGGCGTCATGCGCGCGCGCGAATTCGTGATGAAGGACGCCTATTCCTTTCACGCCGGCGAGGGGAGCCTCGAGCGCACTTACCGCGCGATGGTCGACTGCTACACGCGCATCTTCACCCGCCTCGGCTTGAAGTTCCGCGCGGTGGCGGCCGCCACCGGGGCCATCGGCGGCACCGGCTCCCACGAGTTCCACGTTCTGGCCGATTCCGGCGAGGATGCGATCGCCTACTGTCCCGACTCCGATTACGCGGCCAACGTGGAGCTCGCTGAGGCGCTGCCGCCCGGGCCGCGCGGGAAGTCCGCCGCGGCGCTCGCGCGGGTGCACACGCCGGGGGTGAAAACGATCGCCGAGCTGTGCGCCTTCCTCCAGATCGCCCCCGAGCGCACCGTCAAGGCGGTGGTGCTCGACGGGGCCGACGGCCACCCCGTGCTGCTGATGGTGCGGGGCGACCACGAGCTGAATCTCGCCAAGGCCGCGAAGCTCGAACCGGTGAAGAAACCGCCCGTGTTTTCCCCCGCCGAGAGCATCCGTGCGCGGTTCGGGGCGGGGCCGGGCTCGCTCGGACCGATCGGTTTCAAGGGAGCGGTCATCGCCGACCGCATGGTCGCCGCCATGTCCGATTTCGTCGTGGGCGCGAACGCCGATGACTATCATTACACCGGCGTCAACATCGGCCGCGACTTCCAGGAACCGGCGGTCGCTGACATCCGCAACGTCGTGGCGGGGGACGCGAGTCCGGACGGCAGGGGCCGGCTCGAGATCGTCCGCGGCATCGAGGTCGGCCACGTCTTCCAGCTGCGCGACAAGTACTCGAAGGCGCTCAACCTCTCGTATCTCGACGAGACCGGAAAATCCCGGTTGATGGAGATGGGCTGCTACGGCATCGGCGTGACGCGCATCGTCGCCGCCGCGATCGAGCAGAACCACGACGAGCGCGGCATCATCTTTCCGCGCGCGATGGCGCCGTTCGAGCTCGCGCTGGTGCCGATCGCCGCGGGCAAGAGCGGGGAGGTGCGCGCCACCGCCGAATCCCTTTACCGGGATCTCGCCGCCGCTGGCATCGACGTGCTGCTCGACGACCGCGACGAGCGCCCCGGCGTCGCGTTCGCGGACATGGAGTTGATCGGCATCCCGCACCGCGTTGTCGTCGGCGAGCGCGGCCTCAAGGCGGGCCAGGTGGAGTACCAGGGGCGGCGCGATCCCAAGGCGCATCCCATCGCCTTGCAAGACGCCGTAAAATACGTAGAATCAAAGGTGTGTGCGGACTAGTTCGTGCATCTTGCCGCTTCGGGTGGGCGCTCGCACTGGCGCTGCCGGGGGTGGCCGGCGCCGGAACGCAGGACTATGAGCCGCTCTCGGCCAGCGTGCGCGCCGCGCTCCATCGGTCGATTTCCGACAAAGCCACGCCGTTCCTCGCCTTCGATACCGAGTCGGAGGCGCGGCTCTGGCTCGCCGCGATGTCGAAGCGGCTCGCTTCGCGCATCACCGACCGCCTGCGGCGGGAAGAATTCCTGGTCTCGGTGCACTACGAGGCGAAACGCGCCGGCCTCGACCCGCAGCTCGTGCTCGGCGTAATTCAGGTCGAGAGCAACTTCCGCAAGTACGCGGTTTCGCGCGCGGGGGCGATGGGCTATATGCAGGTGATGCCGTTCTGGGCCCAGCTGATCGGCCGCAGCGAAGACAATCTCTTCCACCTGCGCACCAACCTGCGCTTTGGCTGCGTGATCCTGCGACACTATCTCGATCAGGAAAAAGGTGATCTCTACCGCGCGCTCGGGCGCTATAACGGGAGCCTCGGCCGGCCCGGCTATCCGAACCTGGTGGTCCGCGCGTGGCAGCGCGACTGGCACTACGCCACCCACACGACGGTATCCGCGCCCCCCGACCGCCGCAGCTGAGCGGCCGATCGTCAGCCGAGCCGAAGTACGTTTGCAGCGGAGCGCTGGTCGGTGAGCCCCGGGGCCGCGCTGCCCGCGACCGCCCGGCGGAACAACTCTTCGAGCGAGAGCCCGAGATTCGCTTCGAAACCGCCCGTAATCTCGAGCGCAAGGCGATCAAGTTCCTGGCCCGACTGACGCGCGGGCAGCCGCGCGCCGGGCCGGAAGACGAGCAGGCGATAGACGTCAGCCACGGTGATCTCCGCCGCGTCCTTGATCAACGCCCAGCCGTTCGCCACCCTGCCGGTCCAGTGTGCGGCGCTCATCGCGTCGAGGGTGGCCTCGATCCGATCGAGGGGGAGCTTCACGGTGCCGTGGAGGCGGAGCACGGTGACGACTTCGCCCCGGTGGTGCGCTTCCCACAGCATCCGCAGGATCTGCAGCGCGTCCAGGAACTGCCCGCCGGGAACGGGATCGACCTGGGCGGCGCGCTCGCGCCACTCGGGCAGCACCGCCGCCGTCGCCGCGCCAAACAGCACGACCACCCATGACAGATAGATCCACAGCAGGAAGATTGGTACGCTCGCGAACGCCCCGTAGACCAGCTTGTGGGTCGGGAACTGCGTGATGTAGAACGCGAAACCGTGCTTCATTGCCTCGAACGCAGCCGCCGCGAGCAAGCCGCCCGTGAGCGCATCGCGCACCAGTACGCGCCGGTTCGGCACCGTGAGGTAGGCGAGCGTAAAGGCTGCCGCGGTGAGGAGGACCGGGACGACATCCAGCATCACCTCCGCGGCCCGCGGCAGTTCCTGCACCAGCCCGAGCGAGTGGCTCACCAGCCATGACGTCAGCGACAGGCTCGCGCCGATCAGCGGCGGGCCCACGGTGAGCAGCGCCCAGTAGACAAAGATGCGCTGTACCGTGCCGCGCGGACGCGGCACGCGCCAGATCTGATTGAACGCGCGGTCGATCGTCAGCAGTACGATGATCGCGGTGACGAACAGCAGCGCGATGCCGACCGCGGAGAGACGCGCCGCGTTGTCCGCGAACTGCTCCACATATCCGGCGAGCGCCGCGGCCGACTCCGGCAGCATCGTGCGCACCAGGAACTGCTCGACGTTCTGCAGCAGCTCCCGGAACACCGGGAACGCCGAGATCACCGTCAGCGCCACCGTGATGATCGGCACGATCGCCAGCAGGGCGGTGAAGGTGAGGCTGGAGGCGATCTGCAGGCAGCGCTCCTCGCGAAAGCGCCGCCCCGCCAGGCGCGCGAAAACGACGAGCGAGGGGGTCTTACGGGCTTTCGACACCGCGCTGCCTCTCCATGGGTCGGGATTTATATAATACCCCCCACGCCATGAACGATATCCTCGTCCTCTATTACAGCCACACCGGCGCGGTGCGGGAGATGGCGCAACTCGTTGCGCGCGGCATCGAAGGCGTCGCGGGGTGCGCGGCGCGCGTGCGCACCGTGCCGCGCGTCTCCGCCGCCGCGGTTTCGGCGGCGCCCGCGGTGCCGGAATCCGGCGCGCCCTACGCGGAGCTGAAGGACCTCGAGGAATGCATCGGGATCGCGCTCGGCTCGCCCACGCGCTTCGGCAACATGGCGGCTCCGATGAAGCATTTCTGGGATTCCACCGGAGAGCTGTGGCTGAGGGGAACGCTGGCCGGCAAGCCCGCGGCGTTCTTCACCGCGACCGCCAGCCTGCACGGCGGGCAGGAATCGACGCTCCTCACGATGATGCTGCCGCTGCTGCATCACGGCATGCTGATCGTGGGCCTGCCCTACACGGAGCCGGAGCTGATGAACACCCGCTCCGGCGGCGGACCCTAC
>JBOIEM010000173.1:0-8718 GCA_050741115.1 Burkholderiales bacterium | reverse complement strand
CTCTCGCAGATGGAGCCCACCGATCTGCGCGGCATCCCGTTCCGCGCGGGCGACCGGGTCGAATGGTCGGTGCCGGCGCTGCTGCCGGACGCGGCGCGGCACGGGCCGAGCGGAATCCTGTTCCTGGATGAAATCACGTCCGCGCCGCCGACTGTCACCGCGGCGGCCTACCAGCTGATCCTCGATCGCCGCCTCGGGGAATACCGCGCCCCGGACGGGTGGGTGATCTTCGCCGCGGGCAACCGCTACGGCGACCGCGGGGTGACCTACGTGATGCCCACACCGCTCGCCAACCGCTTCAGCCATTACGAGATCGAGCCTCACCTCGACGACTGGGTGGCGTGGGCGCACGCCGCGGCGATCGAAGCCCGCGTGATCGCGTTCCTGCGCTTCCGGCCCGACCTGCTGTTCGATTTCGACCTGGCGCGCAATCCCGTGGCGTTTCCCAGTCCGCGCTCGTGGGAGTACGCGCACCGGGCACTCGCCAAGTTCGACGACAGCCCGGAGCTCCTGCTCGATGCGCTGCAGGCGTGCGTCGGTCCGGCTGCCGGGGTGGAGTTCAAGGCGTTCGTGGACAACATGCACGAGCTGCCCGATATCGACGCCATCGCCCGGGGCGAGAGCGCGCAGGTGCCGCGCGGCATCGACCTGCAATACGGCGTCGCCGCGGCGCTGGTGCGGCGCGCGGCCCAGGTGCGCGACCTGCCCCATGCGGCCGTCGTCTACGGCCACATCCTGAAGTACGCGAAGTACTTCCCCCAGCGGGAGATGGGCGTGATGCTGGTGACGGACCTGCACCGCTCGATCGGCAGGCCGCTCATCGCCGTGCCCGAGTTTTCCGAATGGGCGGCCAGCATCAGCGACCTCATGCTCTACGACCTGACGCCGGCGCATTGAGCGAAACTACCGACATCTCGACCCGGCTCGGCGCAGCGCGCACGCGCCTGATCCTGGAGCGGCCGTTCATCGGCGCGCTCGTCCTGCATTTGCCGCTGGTCCCGGTCACCGCGGGCTGGTGCCAGACCGTCGCGACCGATGCGCGCGCCCTCTATTACAACCCGGCGTACATCGCGGCCCTGACGCTGGCCGAGGTCCAGTTCGTGCTCGCCCATGAAGCGATGCATTGCGCGCTCGGGCACTTCGCGCGCCGCAGTCACCGCCTGCGCCGGCGCTGGGACGTGGCCTGTGACCACGCCGCCAACCTGCTGCTGGTGGAGGAGGGGCTGCGGCCGCTCGAAGGCGCCCTCGCCAACCCCGATTTCCGGGGCCTGTCGGCGGAAGAGATCTATCCTCTGATCCCGCCGGAGACGGCGGAAAGAACGCTCGATCGTCACCTGTTCGAAGGGCACGAGTCGGATTCGCGCCCCGGCGCTCCGGGCGAGGGCGGCGACGTTCGCCTGCCGGGTTCCGTGCGCGCCGTCCTGGCGCCGACCGGCGCGGGCCTCGACGAGCGCGCGGAGCTGGCGCGGCGCTGGCAGAGCCGCGTCGTCTCCACGGCCCAGCAGGCGCGGCGCGCGGGACGCCTGGGCGAATCGTGGCTGCGGCGGGTCGACGGAGCGGTGCAGCCGCGGCTGCCGTGGCGCATGCTGCTCGCGCGGCACCTGATGAGCGCAACGCGCGACGATTACAGCTTCCAGCGGCCGCCGAGGCGCGAAGGCGATGCGCTGCTGCCGCGCCTGGCGAGCGGCGAAGTGGATCTCTGCGTGGCGCTCGACACGAGCGGCTCGATCGGCGCGGACGAGCTCGCGCAGTTCGTGTCCGAAATCGATGCGATGAAGGGGCAGGTCCGCGCCCGCGTCACGCTGCACGCGTGCGACGAACGGCTCGATCCCCGCGGGCCGTGGGAATTCCAGCACTGGGAATCGATCGCGCTGCCGCGGGAAGTCGGCGGCGGGGGCGGTACCAGCTTCGTTCCCGTGTTCGACTGGATCACGGCCGGACGCCGGCGGCCGGACCTGCTGCTCTATTTCACCGACGCCGAGGGCAAGTTCCCGCGCGAAGCTCCCGCTTTCCCGGTGATCTGGCTGGTGAAAGGCCCGGGTAAGGTTCCGTGGGGAGAGCGCATTCAACTTAATTGAATGCGTGGCTCGTGACGGGCGATTCGTGACTCGCGTGCGACTCGTCTCTGCTCTCGCGTTCGCGGGAGCATTGTTGGTCGCGGCGGGCGCGGGGGCGGCGACGCTCGCGCCGGGCGACCATGAGTTTACGCTGAGCCACGGGCAGCTGCGCCGCAGCTATCTCGTTCACGTGCCGCCACAGGCCCGCAGCGGAAGGCCGTTGCCGGCGGTGCTGAATTTCCATGGCGGGGGCGCGCACGCGCAGGCGCAGAAGCAATACTCGCGCATGGACGAGACCGCTGACCGCGAAGGCTACATCGCCGTCTATCCCAACGGAAGCGGGGGCATCGGAGGGCGGCTGCTCACGTGGAACGCCGGCGCGTGCTGCGGCTGGGCGGCGGCGAGCCGCGTCGACGACGTTGGCTTTGCGGTCGCGCTGCTCGACGACTTGGCGGGGCGCGTGGCACTCGAGGCGGAGCGCATTTACGCCACCGGACTGTCCAACGGCTCGATGATGGCGTACCGCCTCGCGGCCGAGGCGGCACATCGAATCGCGGCGGTGGCGGGCGTCGCCGGCGCCATGACCTTGCCCCGATTCGCCCCCGCGCTGCCGGTGCCGGTGATGCACATACACAGCGTGGACGACCAGCGCGCGCTTTACGACGGCGGGCTCGGCCCGGCGTTCCCCTTCACGAATACGCGCGTCTTCCACGAGCCGGTTGACGCCATGCTCGGGAAGTGGATCGCCCGCAACGGCTGCCCGGCGCAACCGCAGGTCGGAGAGCCGCTACGCGGCCGGCCGGGCGCAGCCGATGCCACGCACACGGCGACGCGCTATCGCTACTTCCCGTGTCGCGAGGGGACTGAGGTCGTGCTGTGGAAGCTGACCGGCGCCGGGCACGTGTGGCCAGGCGGCGTGCAGGACTACCTGCCGTGGCTGCTCGGCGCCGGCACCGCCGTGATCGACGCCAACCACGAGATGTGGCGATTTTTTTCCCGCTTCCGCCGCTCCCAGACCGGGGGGCGGCAAGCAATGAGCGGTGAGCTGGAACTTCGACCCAAGCTTGAGGCGAAATCAGCGCTTACGGCTCCCCGGCCGCAGGTTGCTTGAAAGGGCTGCGGTCCGTCATCTCGTCAACGTATTGCTTCATTCCGCGCGATTCGCGCGCAAGAAACTGCTCGACCGCGGCGGCGAACTCCGGACGGGCGAGCCAGTGCGCCGAGCAGGTCTCGACCGGCATGAGCCCGCGCGCGAGCTTGTGCTCGCCGCGTGAGCCGCCTTCGAAGGTCGCGATCCCGCGCGCGATGCAGTATTCGATGCCCTGGTAATAGCAGGTCTCGAAGTGCAGCGCGGGATGGCGCTGCAACGCGCCCCAATAACGGCCGCACAGCCGGCTCGAGTCGCGGACGTTGAGCGAGGCGGCGATGGGGGAACCGTCGCGTTCGGCGACGATCAGGACGAGATGCCGCGGCAGCGCGGCCCCGATGCGTAAGAAGAAATCCAGGTTGAGATAAGGCGTGGAGCGGTGCTCGCGGTAGGTCTGCCGGTAGCAGCGGTGGAAGAACGCCCAATCGCGCTCGCGGATCTCGTCGCCCTCGAGCCACTTGAAGCGGATGCCGGCCGCGGCCGTCTTGCGGCGCTCCTGCTTCACCTTCTTGCGCTTGTCGTGACTGAAGCCGGCGAGAAACGCGTCGAAGCTGGCGTAGCGCTGGTTCTTCCAGTGGAACTGCACGGTGGTGCGCGGCATCATGCCGTGCGCGAGCATGCGCTGCGCTTCGGGTCGCGTCGGAAACAGGCAGTGCAGCGACGAGACGCCGAGCTTGCCGGCAAGCCCGAGCGCGGCCTGGATCAGCCGGTCGCGGTCCGTGTCCGCTGCCGCGAGCAGCCTCGCGCCGGCGACCGGCGTGAACGGGATCGCGCACAGCAGCTTGGGATAGTAGGCGAACCCGTGGCGGTGATAGGCGTCCGCCCACGCCCAATCGAACACGTACTCGCCGTAGGAATGCGCCTTGAGGTAGAGCGGCATGGCGCCGGTGAGCGCCGCTCCGGACTTGAGAAGCAGGTATTGCGGGATCCAGCCCGTTGCGCTGCAGGCGCAGCCGGTCTCGTGCAGCGCCGAGAGGAACTCATGGCTTAGAAACGGATCGCCGCCCGCCAGACGATTCCACTGTTCGACCGGCACCCGGGCGAGGGAATCGACGACTTCGATCGAATTCATCAAGGAGCGGTGAGCGGCAAGCACTACTTTCCGCTTACCAGCCATGGATGGAGCGATGATATATTAGGGTGATGAAAATTGCGATTGCGCAGATGAACGCGACGGTCGGCGACCTCGCGGGAAACATCGCCCGCATCGCGGATTTTGCCCGGCGCGCGCGCGACCAGGGCGCGAACCTCGTGGTGACGCCGGAACTGGCGCTTTGCGGCTATCCCCCGGAGGACCTGTTGCTGCGCGCGGACTTCCTCGAAGCCTGCCAGCACGCGATGGATGATCTCGCGGGGCGCGTGCGCGGTATCACCCTGGTCGTCGGCCATCCGCGGGTGGCCGACGGCAAGTGCTACAACTCGACGTCCGTGATCCAGGACGGCAAGATCGTCAGCACCTACGACAAGCAGCGGCTGCCCAACTACACGGTGTTCGACGAAGAGCGCTATTTCGACCCGGGCGCGCGGTCGTTGGTGTGCGCGGTGAACGGGGTGAACTTCGGCGTCAACATCTGCGAGGACGCATGGAGCGCGGAGGGGCAGATGACCGCGCGGGAGCGCGGGCCGGACGACCGCATCGGCATCAACATCTGCGCCGATTCATGGAACGCGGATGCGCCGCGGGCGGCACGGGAGGCGGGTGCTACCGTGCTGCTGGTGTTGAATGCGTCGCCGTACCACGTGGGCAAGCAGCGGGTGCGGCAGGAGGTGATGCGCGAGCGGGTCACGGAGACCGGCTTATCCCTGGTCTACGTCAACCTGGTGGGCGGACAGGACGAGCTGGTCTTCGACGGCGGCTCGTTCGTGCTCAACCGCGATGGCGTCGTTACCCACCAGTTGCCATTGTTCGACGAGGCACTCGGCGTGGTCACGCTGACCGACGGCGAGCCGCAGCCCGGCGAGATCGCCGCCCCGCTCTCGACCGAGGCCGAGGTGTACCGGGCACTGCAGCTCGGCGTGCGCGATTATGTCGGCAAGAACGGATTCCCGGGCGTGCTGCTCGGGCTCTCCGGCGGCATCGATTCGGCCCTGACGCTCGCGGTGGCGGTGGACGCTCTCGGTCCGGAGCGGGTGAGGGCGATCATGATGCCATCCCAGTACACCGCTTCCATGAGCGTGGAGGACGCGCGCGCGGAAGCGCAGGCGCTCGGTGTGCGCCACACCGAGATCGCGATCCGCCCGATCTTCGATGCGTTTCTCAAGGCGTTGTCGGGCGAATTCAAGGGTCTGGCCGAGGACGCGACCGAGGAGAACATCCAGTCGCGCATCCGCGGGACGCTGCTGATGGCGCTCTCGAACAAGACCGGGGCGATCGTGCTGACAACCGGCAACAAGAGCGAGATGGGGACGGGCTACGCCACCCTGTACGGGGACATGGCGGGCGGCTTCGGCGTCCTCAAGGACATCAGCAAGATGATGGTTTACCGGCTGGCGAATTACCGCAACGGGCTTGGCCGGGTGATACCCCAGCGCGTGATCGACCGCGCGCCCTCGGCGGAGCTGCGCGCGAACCAGACCGACCAGGACACGCTGCCGCCCTATCCCGTGCTCGATGCGATCATGGAGGCCTACGTGGAGGACGATCTCAGCCCGCTGGAAATCATCGGCAAGGGCTTCGGCCGCGCCGACGTCGAGAAGGTGGTGCGGATGGTGCGCGCGAGCGAATACAAGCGGCGGCAGGCCCCCATCGGCATCCGCATCACCCCGCGCGGGTTCGGCAAGGACTGGCGCTTCCCGATCACCAACAAGTTCCGGCACCGTTTCGGCTGACGACCCCTCACCCCCGCCCCTCTCCCGAGCGGAGAGGGGAGGCTCGAGATTCCCTTCCCCTCTGCGGGGGAAGGGCATGGGATGGGGGCTGGGAGAGGGGTGGCACGAGATTCCCTTCTCCTCTTGGGAGAAGGGCATGGGATGAGGGGACGGAGAGGAAAGATTCGAGGTGCAATTGCTTGTCAGGCATTTGCACGAAGATCAGTAGGCGCCTGTGCTATCCTTACGGGCACGCACGGGATCGGACAGGGGAGGGGCCCCATGAAAAAAATCGAAGCGATCTTCAAGCCGTTCAAGCTGGACGAGGTGCGCGAGGCGCTGTCCGAGATCGGCGTGAGCGGCCTGACGGTGACGGAAGTGAAGGGATTCGGCCGGCAGAAGGGGCACACCGAGCTCTACCGTGGCGCCGAGTACGTCGTCGATTTCCTGCCCAAGGTCAAGGTCGAGGTGGTGGTTCCGAACAAGCTGCTCGAGGGCGCGATTGATGCCATCATCAAGGCCGCGCGCACCGGCAAGATCGGCGACGGCAAGATCTTCGTCTCCAGCGTCGAGCAGGTGATCCGCATCCGCACCGGCGAAACCGACGAAGCGGCGATCTAGCCCTTCAGCAGCACGACCACCGCGCCGCTGCCGCCGTCGGCCTGCCGTGCCTGGCAGTACGCCAGGACCTCGTCCCGCCGCATCAGCCATCCGGCGACCTTGCGCTTGAGCACCGGCTCGCGGTTCTTCGAGCGCAGCCCCTTGCCGTGCACGATCCGCACGCAGCGCAGCCCGCGGCGGAGGCATCGACTGAGGAAACGGGCGAGCAGCCCGTGCGCCTCCGCGACCGTGAGACCGTGGAGATCGAGCTCGTCCTGGATGACCCAGTGGGCACGGCGCAGTTTCCGCAGGACCTGCGTCCCGACGCCGCTGCGGAGGTAGCACAGTTCCTCGCCGGTTTCGGCTCCGGCGTCCCACGGGTCGTGGCGGCTAAGACTGTCCTCCAGCGTCTGGCGGTCGTCGCGCAGCCGCTGGGAGGGAATCGGTGGCGGGAGCGGGCGCTCGTGCCGCGCCCGGCCGTGGGCCGGCAGCGGGGTCGCATCGGACACCGTCGCGCGAAACAGTTCCACCTCGTCGGGGGTGGCCGCCGCTTTGCGCGATTTCCTCATGCGGTGCACGCCTGCGGGGACGATCGGCGCGTCAGATGAGACCGCTGCTTTCCAGGTACTTCTGTGCGTCGAGCGCGGCCATGCAGCCGCTGCCGGCGCTGGTGACGGCCTGGCGATAGACGTGGTCCTGCACGTCGCCCGCCGCGAATACGCCCGGCACGCTGGTCGCCGTGGCGTTTCCGTCCGCTCCGCCCTTGGTGACGATGTAACCGTTCACCATGTCGAGCTGCCCGGCGACGATGTCGGTATTGGGGCGGTGGCCGATGGCGATGAAGACGCCCTTCAGCTTCTTCTCCGCGATCGCGTTGGTCTTCACGTCTCTCACGCGCATGCCGGTCACCCCGGTGCTGTCGCCCACCACTTCCTCCAGCACGTGATTCCACAGGATGTCGGACTTGCCCGCCGTGACCTTCTCCTTGAGCTTGTCGACGAGGATCGCTTCCGCCCGGAACTTGTCGCGGCGGTGCACGACCGTCACGTGGCGCGCGATGTTGGACAGGTAGATCGCCTCCTCGACCGCGGTATTCCCGCCGCCGACGACCCCGACATCCTCCCCCTTGTAGAAGAAGCCGTCGCACGTCGCGCATCCCGAGACGCCGCGCCCCATGAACTTCGTCTCCGATGGCAGCCCGAGATACATCGCCGAGGCGCCGGTCGCGATGATCAGCGCGTCGCACGTATAGGTGCCCTGGTCCCCGATGAGGGTGAAGGGCTTATCCTTCAGCCGGGCGGTGTGGATATGGTCGAAGATGACTTCCGTGCCGAAACGCTCGGCGTGCTTGAGGAAGCGCTCCATCAATTCCGGTCCCTGCACGCCGGCGGCGTCGGCGGGCCAGTTGTCGACGTCCGTCGTGGTCATCAGCTGGCCACCCTGGGCGAGCCCGGTGATCAGCACGGGCTTGAGGTTGGCGCGTGCGGCGTATACGGCCGCGGAGTAACCCGCCGGACCGGATCCGAGTATCAGGAGAGAAGTGTGCCTGGAGGAGCGGGCCATGATGCCGATATGAGGATTAGCCGCAGAAAAGCAAGACTCTAGCAGCGGCGTCGCAGCGATGTCGAGCCGGGCGCGCGGAGCATCCCGTTCGTTGCCGCCGGGCGCTTCCCGCGCGGCCCCGAAGTGACGCCAGGCGCTTGATCTGGCAGACTATAGCCTTGCTCGCGCGGCGCCGCGCCGGCGCCGCGTTTGATAACAAAAAAGTGGGGTAGCGACACATGCCAGCACAGCTCGCGTTGAATCCGCAGATCCTCAAGAGCGTTCCGCTGTTTTCCTCGTTCAGCGACGCCCAGCTCGCCCAGGTGCTCACCTGCGTGCAGCACCGCAGCTTCCCGCGCGGTTCTTTCATCCTGCGCGCTGGCGAGGAGACCGACGCGCTCTACATCATCCTCTCGGGCCGCGTGAAGATATTGATCCCGGACGAGGAAGGGCACGAAGTGATCCTGTCGATGATGGGCGCGCACGAGTTCTTCGGGGAGATGGGCCTGCTCGATGACCTGCCGCGCTCGGCCAGCGTCGAGACGCTCGAGGCCTCCGAGACGC
>JBOIEM010000172.1:0-26307 GCA_050741115.1 Burkholderiales bacterium | reverse complement strand
TCTCAAGTCCGAAGCTGCTCGACCAGGTCGCTTTCCAGGCGCACCACCATCTTCGCGTTCTTGAGCGCCGCTCCGGTGATGATGTAGACGTCCTCGGCGCGCGCGCCGAGCGTGTTGATCGTCGCGGTGTGCAGGTTGATGTCGTAGGCGGTCAGTACTCGCGCGATGCGGGAGAGCAGCCCGGGGCGGTCGCCGGCGATGATCGAGAGCACCGACGAGGTGCCTTTCTCGTCCGGCTGGATGTTGACCTCGGGCGAGATCGGGAAGTGCCGCAGCTGGCGCGAGAGCCGCGGCCGCGTGGGCGGCGGCAGCGGGGCCTTCGTCCGCAGCCGCTCGGCGAGCTCGTGCTCGATCAGCCCGATCACGTCGCGGTACTGCGGGCGGCGGTTGTTCGCGTCCTGCACCTGGAAGCTGTCGAGCGCATAGCCGTGGCGCGTGGTGTAGATCTTCGCCTCGTAAATGTTGTAGCTGATGCGCTCGAAGAAGCTGCAGATGCGGGCGAACAGCTCCTTCTGGTCGGGCACGTAGATCATGACCTGCAGGCCCTCCCCGGCGGGCGAGAGGCGCGCCTTGACGACCGGCTCCTGCGTCTGCACCCGGTAGTAGAGCAGTCGCGAGTGCCAGGCGATTTCCTGGGGCTCGTGGCGCAGGAAATAGGTGTCCTCGAGCTCCCGCCACAGCTTCTGCTCGGCGGCATCCGGCACCGCGTACAGCCGCAGCTTGGCGCGCGCCTCGCCCTGGCGCGCCTGCAGGCTGCTGGCAGCCGAAAAGCTGTCCCCCGCGAGCAGGCGGCTCGCCTTCCAGAACAGGTCTTCGAGGAGCTTGGCTTTCCACGCGTTCCACACCTTCGGGCTGGTGCCGCGGATGTCCGCCACCGTCAGCAGATAGAGCGCGGCGAGATGGCGCTCGTCGCCGACGCGCCGCGCGAAGGCCTGCACCACGTTGGGGTCGGAGATGTCGCGCTTCTGCGCGGTCAGGGACATCACCAGATGGTTCTCGACCAGCCAGCCGACGAGCTCGACGTCCTCCCGCGCGAGGCCGTGGTCGCGGCAGAACTGCCGGGCGTCCGCCGCCCCCAGCTCCGAATGATCGCCGCCCCGCCCCTTGGCGATGTCGTGGAAGAGGGCAGCGAGGTAGAGCACCTCGGGACGCTCGAAGTTGCTCATCAGCCGGCTGCACAGCGGAAATTCGTGCGCGAGCTCCGGTATCGAGAAGCGGCGCAGGTTGCGCACCACCCGCAGGATGTGCTCGTCCACCGTGTAGACGTGGTAGAGATCGTGCTGCAGCTGCCCCACGATGCGGCCGAAGGCGGGCAGGTATCGGCCGAGCACCCCGTACTGGTTCATGCGCCGCAGCGCGCGCTCCACCCGCGTCGGGCTGCGCAGCAGCTGCAGGAACCGCTGCCGGTTGCGGCGGTCCTTGCGGAAGCCCGGGTTGATCAGCCGGCGCGCCCGCCACAGCGCGCGCAGAGTGGAAGCGCCGACGCCTTTCAGCTCGGGGTGCTCCTGCAGGAGGGTAAAGCACTCCAGCATCGCGGACGGCTCGCGCTCGAACAGGCGCTCGTCGCGCGCGGAAAGCAGCTCGTCCCGCGCGCCGAAGCGCTCGTTGATCGGGTGATAGCCCTTGTCGTGCGACGGCGTGATGCGCGCATCCAGATTCTGCAGCACAAAGGTGGTGAGCTGCGTCACCGTCTGCGCGGTCCGGTAATAGCGCTGCATCAGCTGCTCGCTCGCGCGCCGGTGCGGGCGGTCATGCAGGCCGAATTCACGCGCGAGCGCGGTCTGGAAATCGAACAGCAGGCGGTCCTCGCGCCGGCCGGCAAGGTAATGCAGCCGGATGCGCAGCGACTGCAGGAACTGCTCGTTTCGATGGATCTCGCGCACCTCGGCCTGGGTGATGACGCCGCGGCGCGCGAGCTCGCTCCAGCTCGTGCCCACGCCGGCCGCGCGCGCGATCCAGAGCACGGTCTGCAGGTCGCGCAGCCCGCCGGCGCTTTCCTTGATGTTAGGCTCGAGATTGGATTCCGCGTAGCGCATGTGGCGCTGCTGCTGCTCGAGCAGCTTCGCCTGCAGGAACGCGGCCGGGTCGAGCGCGTCGCGCACGCACCGGACGAACCTCGTGAAGAGATCGCGCTGGCCCGCGAGCAGCCGCGCCTCGAGGAGCGTGGTCTGGACGGTCACGTCCGCGGCGGCGAGCGCAAGGCACTCGTCTATGGTGCGGACGCTGTGGCCGACCTCGATTCCAATATCCCACAGCGTGCCGATCAGGCGCTCGATCTTGCGCGCGAGGTCGGCCTCCGCCGGCCCCGGGAGCAGGATCAGGAGATCGACGTCGGAGCATGGGTAGAGCTGCCCCCGGCCGTATCCCCCCACGGCCGCAAGCGCGACCTCGCGCGGCATCGCGTGGCTCGCCCAGACCTCCTTCAACTGGCGGTCCACCAGGGCGGCCTGGCGGCGCAGCACCTGGCTCGGGAACCTGCGCGCGGACAATTCCTCGCGCAGCTGCGCGCGCGAGGCCGCGAGCTTCTGCTTCCACTGGGCGGCGCGCGCGCGCGCCGGGACCGCCGGGGCGCGGTGAACGGCCTGCAGCTCAGCCATGCGCTCGAGTCCGCAGCGCGGCGCCTGTTCCGCGCTTCGGCGCGCCGTCCGACACCGTCAGCACCTCGTAGCCGGACTCCGTCACCAGCACCGTATGCTCCCACTGCGCCGACAGGCTGTGGTCCTTGGTCACGACGGTCCAGCCGTCGGCGAGCTGCCGGATGTCCGGCTTGCCGGCGTTGATCATGGGCTCGATGGTGAAGGTCATGCCCGGCTCGAGCTTGAGTCCGACGCCCGGCCTGCCGTAGTGCAGGACCTGGGGTTCCTCGTGGAACTTCGTGCCGATGCCGTGGCCGCAGAACTCGCGCACCACGCTGTAACCGTGCGCTTCCGCGTGGGCCTGGATGGCGTGCCCGATATCGCCGAGGTGCGCGCCCGGGCGCACCGACTCGATGCCCCGCCACAGGCATTCGAACGTCACTTCGCACAGCCGCCGCGCCTGGATCGACGGGCTGCCGACGTAGAACATGCGGCTGGTGTCGCCGTGGTAGCCGTCCTTGATGACGGTAACGTCGATATTGATGATGTCGCCGGCGCGCAGCTTCCTGTCGCCGGGCACGCCGTGGCAGACCACGTGATTCACGGAGGTGCAGATCGAGCGCGGGAACGGCCGGTAGCCGGGCGGGGCGTAGTTGAGGGGAGCCGGGGTCGCGCGCTGCACCTCGGCGATGTACTCGTGGCAGAGCCGGTCGAGCTCGCCTGTCGTCGTGCCCGCCTTGACGTGGGGCGTGATGAAATCGAGCACGTCGGCGGCAAGACGCCCCGCGACCCGCATCTTCTCGATTTCCTCTGGGGTCTTGATGCTGACGGGCATGGAGCCTTGCCGCACGGGGCGTGCAGCGGCGGAGGGAGGGTGCTGGTTCTTCAAGGACAGCGGATTGTAGTCCAGAATTCCCCGCCCCGCACCGGTCGCCGCTTTGCTTGAGGGACGTGCATTTCCGGTGATAAAATCATAAGTTAGCTCTACGCTGGAGCCCGCCGGGCGCCGGATTAAATTCGCACATCCGCCATCAGTCAGTAAGGGTGGCCGTCCACAAGAGGGCCGCGCGGCGGATGGAGGCTCAACCCTTACAGGAGAAGAGTAAAGCATGTCGGTCACGATGCGTGAAATGCTCGAAGCTGGGGTCCACTTCGGGCACCAGACCCGCTACTGGAACCCGCGGATGGCGCCCTACATCTTCGGCCATCGCAACAAGATCCACATCGTCAATCTCGAGAAGACGATGGAGAAGTACCTCGAGGCGCTCAAGTTCGTGCGCCGTCTCGCCGCCAACAAGGGCACGGTGCTGTTCGTGGGCACCAAGCGCCAGGCGCGTGAGATCATCAAGGAAGAAGCCGTGCGCTGCGGCGCGCCGTTCGTCGATTACCGCTGGCTCGGCGGCATGCTGACCAACTACAAGACGGTGAAGGCGTCGATCAAGCGGCTGAAAGACATCGAAGCCATGGCGCGGGACGGGACGCTCGACAAGCTGCCGAAGAAGGAAGCGCTGCGTTACCAGCGCGAGATCGTCAAGCTCGACCGCAGCCTGGGCGGCATCAAGGACATGAACGGACTGCCGGACGCGCTGTTCGTGATCGACGTCGGCTATCAGAAGGGGGCGGTCGCCGAAGCGCGCAAGCTCGGGATTCCGGTGATCGGGGTGGTGGACACCAATCATTCGCCCGAAGGCGTCGCCTACGTGATTCCCGGCAACGATGATTCGAGCCGGGCGATCCGCCTCTACGTGCGCGGTGTCGCCGACGCGGTGCTCGAAGGCCGCCTGGACAGCCTCAAGGAAGTCGCCCGCGGCGGCGAAGAGTTCGTCGAGGTCGAGGAGGCCGAGTAAACGTGACGCCCGTCGCGGATGTCACGGCGGGGGCGCGAGCCCCCTTTTTTTAACCACCGGGGACGGGAAATGGCGGAAATCACCGCGGGCATGGTCAAGGCGCTGCGCGAAAAGACCGATGCGCCGATGATGGAGTGCAAGAAGGCGCTGGCGGAATCCGGCGGCGACCTCGGCCGGGCCGAGGAGATCCTGCGCGTGAGGCTCGGCAACAAGGCGAGCCGCGCCGCGTCCCGGATCGCCGCGGAAGGCGTGGTGGCCGCGCACGTCGCGCCGGATGGCCGGAGCGGCGCGCTGGTCGAGGTGAACTGCGAGACGGATTTCGTGGCCAAGAACGGGGAATTCCTCGCGTTCGCCGCGGCGGTCGCGGAACGGGTCGCGGCGAGCAATCCCGCCACCCCGGAGGCGCTCGGGGATCTCCCCCTCCGCGGAGCGACGGTGGAGGAAACCCGCAAGGCGCTCATCGGCAGGATCGGGGAGAACATCGCGATCCGCCGCTTCACGCGCATGACGGCACGGGGCCGGCTCGTCGTCTACATCCATGGCGGGGCGAGGATCGGCGCGATGGCGGACGTCATCGGCGGCGACGACGCGCTCGCGCGGGACATCGCCATGCACATCGCCGCGGCCAGGCCGATGGCGCTCGCCGCCGCCGCGGTGCCGGCGGAACTGGTGGAAAAGGAGCGCGCGATTGCCGCAGCCAAGGCGGCGGAGTCGGGCAAGCCCGCGCACATTGCCGCGAAGATGGTGGATGGCGCAGTGCAGAAATTTTTCAGGGAAGTGACCCTTCTCGCCCAGCCCTTCGTCAAGGACGAGCAGCAGAGCATCGAGCAATTGCTGAAGTCGAAGGGGGCCACGGTCGCCGGCTTTGCCCTCTACGTCGTCGGCGAGGGCCTGGAGAAGCGCAAGGACGATTTCGTATCGGAAGTGATGGCGCAAGTCGGTCAGTCAGCGTGAGCGTCCCGTCCCGGCCGGCCGGCCCGTCCGCTCCCGTAGCCACCGGGGACCCCATGCCGCAGACGCCCGCCTACAAGCGCATCCTCCTCAAGCTCTCGGGCGAGGCCCTGATGGGGGAGGACAGCTACGGCATCAACCGCGAGACCGTCGATCGCATCGTCGGCGAAATCGCCGCGGTGTTGAATCTCGGCGTCGAGGTGGCGGTCGTCATCGGGGGCGGCAACATATTCCGCGGGATCGCGCCGGCGGCGTCCCACATGGACCGCGCGACCGCGGACTACATGGGGATGCTCGCGACGGTGATGAACGCGCTGGCGCTGCAGGATGCGATGCGCCGGGTGAGCCTCGTGAGCCGGGTCCAGTCCGCGCTCAACATCGAGCAGGTGGTCGAGCCCTACATACGCGGCAAGGCGATGCGCTACCTGGAGGAGGGCAAGGTGGTGATCTTCGCCGCCGGCACGGGCAATCCCTTCTTCACCACCGACACGGCGGCTGCCTTGCGCGGCATGGAGATGAACGTCGACCTCGTGCTCAAGGCCACCAAGGTGGACGGGGTCTACACCGACGATCCCAAGACCCACCGCGACGCGATGCGCTACCAGCGGCTCACGTTCGACGAGGCCATCATCAAGAATCTCAAGGTGATGGATGCCACCGCGCTGACGCTGTGCCGCGACCAGAAGCTGCCGATCAACGTCTTCAGCATATACAAGCCGGCGGCATTGAAGCGCATCGTGCTGGGCGAGGACGAGGGCACTTTCCTGCATAATTGACGGGAGGCCACGGTGACGGCTGGAGGCGGACCATGATTGCCGACATCAAGAAGACCGCGGAGCAGAAGATGAAGAGGACGGTTGACGCGCTGAAGACGGATCTGGCGAAGATCCGCACCGGGCGCGCCCACGCCGGGCTCCTCGATCACATCCTGGTGGACTACTACGGCACGCCGACCCCGATACCCCAGGTGGGCAACGTGACGCTCCTCGACGCGAGAACGATAGCGGTCAGCCCGTGGGACAAGAAGATGGCGCCCGCGATCGAGAAGGCGATACGCAATTCCGACCTGGGACTGAACCCGGCGGCGATGGGGGAGACGGTCAGGGTGCCGATGCCGGCGCTGACCGAGGAACGCCGCAAGGACCTGATCAAGGTGGTGCGCCATGAAGGCGAGAACGCGCGCGTGGCGGTGCGCAACGTACGGCGCGACGCGATTCACCACTTGAAGGAGCTGATCAAGCAGAAGAAGGTCGCCGAGGACGAGGAGCGCCGGGGAGAGGATGACATCCAGAAGCTCACCGACCGCTCGATCGCCGATATCGACAAGCTGCTGCAGCAGAAAGAAACCGACCTGATGGCGGTGTGATGGCGGCGTTCACCAGCTCAACGCTCGAGATCCCGCGCGCCCGGCGCATTCCGCGCCACGTTGCCGTCATCATGGACGGCAACGGCAGATGGGCCAAGCAGCGCTACCTGCCGCGGGTGGCGGGCCACCGGCGCGGCGTGAAGGCGGTGCGCGGCATCGTGCGCGCCTGCGCGGAACGCGGTGTCGAGTTCCTCACCCTGTTCGCGTTCTCGAGCGAGAACTGGCGGCGCCCCGCCGAGGAAGTGAGCTTCCTCATGGAGCTGTTCGTGATGGCGCTCGAGCAGGAGGTGGGGAAGCTCCACGACAACGGCGTGCGCTTCAAGGTGATCGGCGATCTCCACCGGTTCGAGCCCAAGCTGGTGCGGCTCGTGCGCGACGCGGAGACGCTCACGGCGGCGAACCGGCGGCTGACGCTCACGATCGCGGCCAATTACGGCGGGCGCTGGGACATGCTGCAGGCGCTAAACCGCATGCTGCACGAGCAGCCGCGGCTCGCGGCGGGCTTCGGCGAGCGCGACCTCGAGCCGCACCTGGCGCTGCACTACGCGCCCGAGCCCGATCTCTTCATCCGCACCGGCGGCGAGCAGCGCATCAGCAATTTCCTGCTGTGGCAGCTGGCGTACAGCGAACTTTACTTCACCGACACGCTGTGGCCGGACTTCGACGCGGCGGCGCTCGATCGCGCCATCATCTCCTACCAGCAGCGCGAGCGCCGCTTCGGGCGCACCAGCGATCAGCTGCCCGCCGGCACCGGGCTCTCTGATTACCGCGTCGGCGATACCCGCGCCGCCGAATGACGGCGGCCGGGGCCCGCGCGGCTTCAGGAATTCATGTTCAGCGCGCGTCTCACCACGGCGCTCTTTCTCCTCGCGGGCTGCATCGCGGCGGCGCTCTACCTGCCGAACCGGTGGTGGAGTGCGCTGCTGCTCATAGTGCTCGCGGTGGCGAGCTGGGAATGGGGGGCGCTTGCGGGTGCCGCGCGGATACGGCGCGGCCTTTTCGTGGCGGCCGTGCTTGCCTCGGCGTGGGCGATCGGCGAAGCGGCCGGAGCCGGAGGTGGCGGCGCCTACCGGCCGTCCGCCGCGGAAACGGCGCTCTACGGCGGGAGCATCGCGTTCTGGGTGCTGATCGCGCCGGCGTGGGTCGCGCGGCATTGGCAGGTGCGGTCGCCGCTCGCGCTCGGCGCCGCCGGGTGGCTGGTGCTGGTGCCGGCGTGGCTCGCGCTCGCGCGCCTGCAGGCGGAACCGGAGCGCATGCTCGCGCTCCTCGGCGTCGTCTGGATCGCCGACACCGCCGCTTTTCTCGCGGGACGCGCGTGGGGGCGTCACCGCCTCGCGCCCGCGATCAGTCCCGCAAAGACCTGGGAAGGCGTCGCGGGCGCCTGCGCCGCAGTGGCGGTGTATTATGTCGCTCTGTCCAGCCTCATCCCCGGGTGGCGCTGGTTGCAGGGGTGGAACGGAGCGGTTCTGTTCGCAGGCATCACGCTGCTGGGCATCGTGGGGGACCTGTTCGAATCGTGGATCAAGCGCCAGGCGGGGGCGAAGGACAGCGGCGCGTTGCTGCCGGGGCACGGCGGCGTTCTCGATCGCATTGACAGCGTGAATTCAAGCATGCCATTTGCCGCGTTGCTGATGTCCTTTCTCCGGTAGGCCGCACTCGAGCCATGCCCGACAGGAAACGCCTTGCGATACTCGGTTCGACCGGCACCGTCGGCGCCAGCACGCTCGACGTGGTGGCGCGTCACCCCGGGCGCTTCGAGGTGGTCGCGCTCGCCGCGCGCCACCAGGCGGGAGCTCTGTTCGAGCAATGCGTCGCCTTCCGGCCGCGCGTCGCGGTGCTGCTGGAGCCGGGGGCAGCCCGGGAACTGCAGCGGCGCCTGCTGCAGGCCGGGCTCGGCTGCGAGGTCTGGAGCGGCGCGGGCGCGCTGGAGCAGGCGGCGAGCCTGCCCGACGTCGATACCGTCATGGCGGCGATCGTGGGCGTGGCCGGACTGCGCCCGACGCTCGCCGCCGCGCGCGCCGGCAAGAACATCCTGCTCGCCAACAAGGAGTCCCTGGTGTCGGCGGGCCCGGTGCTGATGGACGCCGTGCGCGCGAACGGCGCAACCCTGCTGCCGATCGACAGCGAGCACAACGCCGTATTCCAGGCGCTGCCGCGCGCCGCGCCGGCCACCGCCGGCGTGCGCCGCATCCTGCTCACAGCCTCCGGCGGGCCGTTCCGCACGGCGTCGCTGCGCCAGCTCGAGGAGGCGACACCCGCGCAGGCGTGCGCGCATCCGAACTGGGTGATGGGACGCAAGATCTCGGTCGACTCGGCGACCATGATGAACAAGGGGCTGGAGGTGATCGAGGCGCGCTGGCTGTTCGACGCGCGCGCGGAGCAGATCGAGGTGGTGATCCATCCCGAGAGCGTGGTTCATTCCCTGGTCGAGTACGTCGACGGATCGGTCATCGCCCAGCTCGGCAACCCGGACATGCGCACGCCGATCGCCTATGCGCTCGGCTTCCCGGAGCGCATCGACGCCGGCGTGGAATTCCTGGACCTGACGCGCATCGGCGCGTTGCATTTCGAGCGGCCCGACCACGAGCGTTTTCCCTGCCTGCGGCTGGCGTACCAGGCGCTCGCGGCGGGCGGAACCGCGCCCGCGGTGCTGAACGCCGCGAACGAGGTCGCGGTAGCGAGCTTTCTCTCCGGGGCGAGCGGATTCCGGCAAATCCCGGCCGTGATCGAGGCGGTGCTATCGGACGCGGCGTGGCGCCCCGTCGGCGGCCTCGAGGACGTGCTTGCCGCCGACCGCGACGCGCGCGAGCGCGCCGACGGCTGGCTGCGCGCGGCGGGGCGCCGATCGCTCGCCACCCACGGCGGCTGAAACATGGCGCTTCTCACCACCATCGCCGCCTTCGTGGTGGCGCTCGGTTGCCTGATCGTGGTTCACGAGTACGGCCATTTCGTCGTCGCGCGCGCCTGCGGGGTCAAGGTCCTGCGCTTCTCGGTCGGGTTCGGCCGGCCGCTGTGGGCAAGGCGCTACGGGCGCGACGCAACGGAATGGGTGATCGCCGCCTTCCCGCTCGGCGGATACGTCAAGATGCTGGACGAACGCGAGGGGCCGGTGGGGCGCGATGAGCTCCCGCGGGCGTTCAACCGACAGCCGGTGTGGCGCCGGGTCGCGATTGTGGTCGCGGGACCGGCGGCGAATTTTCTGCTCGCGATCGTGCTCTACTGGGTGTTGTTCGTCCACGGCGTGCCGGGCCTGAAGCCCGTGGTCGGGGAGCCACCGGCGGGCACGCCGGCGCGCCACGCCGGCTTCGCGGCCGGAGATCTCCTGGTGCGGATCGGCGAAGAGCCGGTCGCGAGCTGGCAGGACGCGCGCTGGATCCTGCTGCAGCACGCCGTCCGGAAGTCCGCCGTCGTGGTCACCGTCTCGCCTGCGGGCGGTGGGGCCGCCACGCGCCGGCTCGACCTCTCCGGAGTGACCGTGGACGACCTCGACGGCGACTTCCTGCGCGCGCTCGGGCTCGCGCGCCATCAACCGCCGCTGAAGCCGGTCATCGGCGAGGTCGTGGGCGGCGGCGCGGCGGAGCGGGCGGGACTCCGCGCGGGCGACGAGGTCGTGGCGATCGGCAACGAGCGCGTCGAGAGCTGGGAACAGGTGGTGAAGCTCGTGCGCGCGCATCCCGGCGCCCCGCTCGTGATCGAGGTGAGACGCGGCGGCGCGCTGCAGCCGGCGATCGCGGTAACCCCCGAGGCCGTCGTCGAGGGTGGGGGGAGAATCGGCAGGATCGGGGCGGCGCCGCGGATGGACCCCGCGGCGCTGGCGGATCTCATCGTCAACGTGCGCTATGGGCCGCTGGAGAGCCTCGTCCGGGCGGTGGAGAAGACCTGGGACACCTCCGTCTTCAGCCTGAGGATGCTCGGCAAGATGATCGTCGGCGAAGTCTCGCTCAAGAATTTGTCGGGCCCGATCACGATCGCGGACTACGCGGGGCAATCGGCGCAGGGCGGGGCCGCCTCCTACCTGCTGTTCCTCGCCTTGATCAGCATCAGCCTCGGCGTGCTGAATCTCCTTCCGATCCCGCTGCTCGACGGCGGGCACCTCATGTACTATGCGATCGAGATTCTCCAGGGTCGTCCGCTTTCGGACCGCGCCATCGAGATCGGTCAGCACGCCGGTCTGTTGCTGCTGATCGCGTTGATGGCTTTCGCGCTCTACAACGACATTCATCGCCTGATCGGCGGCTGAGTGGCGGCTGAGTCCATGCGGTGGTTTCGCGCTGCCTGGCTGCTCCTCGCGTTGCACGCGGCAGCGGCAGCCGCCCTCGAGCCGTTCGTCATCCGGGATATCCGGGTGGAAGGCATCCAGCGCACGGAGGCCGGCACGGTTTTCAGCTACCTTCCGGTCCGGGTCGGCGACACCCTCACCGAGGACCGGGCGGCCCAGGCGATACGCGCGTTGTTCGCGACCGGATTCTTCCGCGACGTGAGCCTCGAGCGCGAGGGCGAGATGCTGGTGGTGGTGGTGCACGAGCGGCCATCGATCGCCCAGATCGAATTCGCCGGCCTGCATCAGTTCGAAAAGGACCAGATCACGAGCGGATTCCGCCAGATCGGCATCGGCGAGGGCCGGATCCTCGATCGCGGGTTGCTCGAACGCGCCGAGCAGGAGTTGAAACGCCAGTACGTGAGCCGCGGCTATTACGCGGTCGGCGTCAGCACCACGGTGACGCCGCTCGAGCGCAACCGCGTCGCGCTCAACTTCAACGTCGAGGAGGGGCAGGTCGCCAAGATCCGGCAGATCAGCATCCTCGGCGCAAAAGCGTTCAGCGAGAGCGAGCTCAGGGGGCTGTTCGTGCTGCGCACCCCGGGACTGCTGACCTGGTTGAGCAAGCACGACCAGTATTCCAGGGAAAAACTGTCGGCGGACCTGGAAACGCTCCGTTCCTATTACCTCGACCGCGGCTATATCGAGTTCAGCATCGACTCGACCCAGGTCTCGATCACGCCCGACAAGCAGGACATCTACATCACGATCAGCATCACCGAGGGGAGCCAGTACACCGTGTCCAGCGTGCGGGTGGCGGGCGAGCTGCTGATCCCGGAGGAGGAGGTGCGCAAGCTGATACAGGTCAAGCCGGGCGAGGGATTCTCCCGCGCGCGCGTGACCGAGTCGACCAAGCTGATCGGCGAGCGCCTGGGCAACGACGGCTATGCCTTCGCCAACGTCAACGCCGTGCCGACCCTCGACAAGGAAAAGCGCGAAGTCGCATTCACCTTCCTCATCGATCCGGGACGGCGCGTCTACGTGCGCCGCATCAACGTCAGCGGCAACAGCCGGACGCGCGACGAGGTCATCCGGCGCGAGGCGCGGCAGCTGGAAGGCGGCTGGTACTCGGCGCAGAAGGTCACCAAGTCCAAGCAGCGCATCGACCGGCTCGGCTATTTCACCGAGGTCGGCGTCGAGACGCCCGCCGTGCCCGGGTCGACCGACCAGGTGGACGTCAATTTCTCGGTCGTCGAGAAGCCGACCGGGCTGCTGCTGTTGGGGGCGGGCTTCGGCAGCGACGAAGGCCTCGTTATTTCGGCTTCGATCGCGCAGCAGAACATCTTCGGCAGCGGGCGGTACGTGTCCCTGAACCTCAATACCAGCAAGGTCAATACGGTCTACTCGCTGTCCTACACCAACCCCTATTTCACGGTGGACGGCGTGAGCCAGGGCTTCGACATCTATTACCGGGATCTCGATCCCTCGGCACGAGACCTGGGCCAGTACCAGACCAAGACCGTGGGCGGCCAAATGCGGTTTGGCGTCCCCATATCCGAGCTCGACACGATCCACTACGGCATCGGCTACGACGACACGACCATCACGACCTTTTCCGACAGCCCGCAGCGCTACCTGGATTACGTGGCGGTTTTCGGCCCGAAGAATTCCAACGCGTTCCTGACCGCGGGCTGGGCGCGCGAGGGGCGCGACAGCCATATCTATCCCACCAAGGGCTCGTACCACAGGGCGAACAGCGAAATCGGTACTCCGGCCGGGGATCTGGAGTATTACAAGCTCTATTACCAATACCAGCGCTATTTCCCGCTCACGCGTTTCACCAGCCTGATGGTGAACGGGGAGCTTGGATACGGAGACGGCTATAATGATAAGCCGTTACCCTTCTTCAAGAATTTCTACGTCGGCGGCGTCAGCTCGGTGCGCGGATTCAAATCTTTTACAATAGGCCCCAAGGACGTCAACGGCGACCCCACCGGCGGGCCGCGCAAGGTACAGGCGAACACGGAGCTGCTGTTTCCGTTCCCGGGCCTGCAGAACGACCGGTCGGTGAGGCTGAGCGCGTTCGTCGACTCCGGCGTCGTCGGGGACACGATCGATTTCAGCCTGCTGCGCGTTTCCACCGGGCTCGCGCTGCTATGGGTGTCGCCGATCGGCCCACTGAAGATCAGCATCGGATATCCGATCCGCAAGGAGCCGGGCGACCAGCTGCAGGAATTCCAGTTCACCATCGGCGGGATATTCTGAGACCGAGGGCGGACCGGGGGCTGCCGCGAACCAACCGCAAGGAGAGCGCATTGAAGCACACATTTTCGAGGGCCGCCGTCCTGCTGCTTGCGCTGGGAGGCGTGGGTGCGGCCGGGGCGGCGGAGTTGAAGATCGGCTTCGTCGACGTCGAGCGCATCAGCCGCGAATCGGCGCCGGCCGAGCGCTCGAGCAAGCTGCTGGAGAAGGAGTTCGCGCCGCGGCAGCAGGAGCTCCAGCGCCGCGAGGCCCACATCAAGGAGCTCCAGGGTCAGCTCGAGCGGGAGGCGATGACCATGGCGGAAACCGATCGTCGAGCGAAGGAGCAGGATCTCGCGCGCTCCAACGTGGAATTCCAGCGCATGCAGCGGGAATACCGCGAGGACCTCACGATCCGGCGCAATCAGGAGATACAAGGGCTGATGGAACGGGCCAACCGCGTGATCAGGACGATCGCCGAAGCCGACCGGTTTGACCTGATCGTCCAGGACGCGGTCTATCGGGATCCGCGCATCGACATAACGGACCGGGTGCTGAAAGCGCTCGCCGAGGGAAAATAGGCGGCCATGAAATGCGCGCTGCGCCGGCGTGTGGCTCCCGCGGCTGGGCGCAAACCGCGCCAGCGCCCATGACAGACGGCGGCGGCACATCGTACAGCCTGCGCGAGATTGCCCGGCGGCTCGGAGGCGAGATCGCCGGCGACCCCGAGTTCGAGGTGCGCCGGGTCGCGACGCTGGAGAACGCGGCCCCCGACAGCATCGCTTTCCTCGCCAACGCGCGCTACCTCCCGCAGCTCAAGGCGACGCGCGCCGGGGCAGTGATCGTGGGGGAGGCGGGTCGCGGCGCGACGCGGCTCCCGCGGATCGTGTGCGCGAATCCGTACGCCTATTTCGCGCGGGTATCGGCGCTCTTCAACCCGGCGCCCGCCGCGCGGGCCGCCGTGCACGCAAGCGCGGTCATCGACGGCTCGGCGCGGGTCGCGCGCGACGCCGAGGTCGGCCCGTGCGCCGTGATCGAGCGCGGCGCGGACATCGGGGCGGGTTGCGCCATCGGCGCCGGCTGCTTCATCGGGGAAGGGGTCGTGATCGGAGCCGGCACCCGGCTCTATCCCAACGTCACCGTGTACCATCTCTGCGTGATCGGCCGCGGCGTCGTCCTTCACTCGGGCGTCGTGATCGGCGCCGACGGCTTCGGCATCGCGTGGGACCAAGGCCGCTGGATCAAGGTGCCGCAGATCGGGCGCGTGCTGGTCGGCGACGACGTGGAGATCGGCGCCAACACCACGGTCGACCGGGGCGCGCTCGACGATACCGTCATCGAGGAGGGCGTGAAGCTCGACAACCAGATCCAAGTCGGCCACAACGTGCGCATCGGCGCCCACACCGCGATCGCCGGCTGCACCGGCATCGCCGGCAGCGCGAGGATCGGGCGCAACTGCCGCATCGGCGGGGCGTCCGGCATCGCGGGGCACATCACGATCGCCGACGGGGTGGAAATCTCCACCTTCACGCTGATCACGAAGTCGATCGACCGCCCCGGCACTTATACCGGGGCCTATGCGTTCGAGCCGCACCGGGCCTGGCTGCGGAACGCCGCGCAACTCCGCCACCTCGCCGATCTGGCGCAGCGGGTGCGCGAACTGGAGAAACGATCGAAGCAGCCGAAAAGGAGCAAGCCGTGAGCGGAATGGACATCAACAAGATCCTCGAGTATCTCCCGCACCGCTATCCCTTCCTGCTGATCGACCGGGTGCTCTCCTGCGAGCCCGGCAAGCACCTGTCGGCGTTGAAGAACGTCACCATCAACGAACCGTTCTTTCAGGGGCATTTTCCCCATCACCCGGTCATGCCGGGCGTGCTGATCATCGAGGCGATGGCGCAGGCCTGCGCGATCCTGACGTTCCACACCGAACAGCACCGGGCCGACGAGCGCCTGATCTACTATTTCGCGGGGATCGACCACGCCCGCTTCCGCAAGCCGGTCGTGCCCGGAGACACGCTGCGCCTGGAGGTGACCTTGGAACGCCATGTCCGCAGCATCTGGAAATACGCGGCGCAGGCGCTGGTCGGCGACGTGGAGGTGGCCACGGCCGAGATGATGTGCACGGTGCGCCTGCTCGAGGAGGGGGGACGGACCGTCCCGGCGCCGCATACGTGATTCCCGCGCCCGTCCCGTGAAGGTCCACGCCACCGCCATCGTCGACCCGCACGCGCGGATCGCGCCGGACGTCGAGATCGGCCCCTACGCCGTGGTCGGGCCGGACGTCGAGATCGGCGCGGGGTGCTCGCTCCGCGCGCACGCGGTGGTGACCGGCCATACCCGCCTCGGGCGGCGCAACCACATTTTCCCGTTCACGTCCATCGGCGAGGCCCCGCAGGACAAGAAGTACCGCGGGGAGCCGACGCGGCTCGAGATCGGCGACGACAACACCATCCGCGAGTTCTGCACCTTCAACTGCGGGACGGCGCAGGATGCCGGCGTGACGCGGGTCGGCGACGACAACTGGTTCATGGCCTACGTCCACCTCGCCCACGACTGCCAGGTGGGCAGCCATACGGTGTTCGCGAACGGCGCGACGCTGGGCGGGCACGTGCACGTCGGAGACTACACCATACTCGGAGGCTTCACCGCCGTGCACCAGTTCTGCCGCATCGGGTCGCACAGCATCACCGGCGGCGGCACCATCGTGCGGCACGACGTGCCGCCCTACATGACCATCTCCGGCAACCCGGCGAAGGCGTACGGGCTGAACGCCGAGGGACTCAGGCGCCGGGGGTTCGCGGCCGACACCATCACCCGCTTGAGCCGGGCCTACAAGACGCTCTACCGCTCGGCCATGACGCTCGAGGAGGCGAAGGAGGCGCTCGCGCGCCAGGCGGTCGAGTGCCCGGAGCTCCGGGTCACGCTGGACTTCCTGTCCAGCTCGACGCGCGGCATCGTCCGCTAGGCGACAATGGATCCGTTGACCATCGGCATGGTCGCGGGCGAACCGTCGGGCGACGCGCTGGGGGTGCATCTCATCCAGGCGTTGCGCCTCCACCTTCCGCACGCGAGGTTTACCGGCATCGGGGGGCCCAGGATGAAGGGCGCGGGCTTCGAGGCGCTCGTCCCGATGGAAAAGCTCGCCGTGATGGGCATCGCGGAAGTGCTGCGTCATTTCCCCGAGCTCCTCCGCATCCGCCGCCGTGTCACGGCGCACTTTCTGGAGGAGCGTCCGCGGCTTTTCATCGGCATCGACTCACCCGAGTTCAATATCGGCCTCGAGCTGAAGCTCAAGTCCGCGGGCGTGCCGACGGTGCACTACGTCGGCCCCCAGATCTGGGCGTGGCGCGCCGGAAGAATTCGCACGATCCGGCGCGCGGTGTCGAAGATGCTCGTGCTGTTCCCGTTCGAGACCGCCCTGTATGAACGCGCCAGGGTGCCGGTGGCCTACGTCGGCCATCCGCTTGCGGACCAGCTCGGCGATTTCCCCGGGACCGCCGCAGTGCGCGAGCAGCTGCGCCTGCCCGCCGCGGGAAAGATCGTGGCGCTGCTTCCCGGCAGCCGGGTCACGGAGCTGACGCGGATGGCCGGATTGTTCGTGGCGACCGCCGAGAAGATCGCCGAAGTCGTGCCGGGCGTGCAATTCCTCGTGCCGTTTCCCAGCCGGGAGGCCCGCGAGATCTTCGAGGTCGCGCTCCACCGGCATTCGGCGGGGGGGCTCAACGTGAGCATGATGTTCGGGCACGCGCACGAGGCGATGGCGGCCGCCGACGTCGTGCTGGTGACCTCGGGCACGGCGACGCTGGAGGCGGCGCTGCTGAAGCGACCGATGGTCATCACCTACAAGGCGGCGCCGTTGACCGCGCTCGTGCACCGCGCCCGGAGCTACCTCCCGTACGTGGGGCTGCCCAATGTTCTTGCGGGAGAATTCGTCGTGCCGGAGTTCCTGCAGGAGGAGGCCACGCCCGAGAACCTCGCGCAGGCGGTGATCAACCTCCTCTTTGATCCGGTCACGCGGCAGCGGCTCGAAGCGCGTTTCGGCAAACTGCTGGCGGAACTGCGCCGGGACGCGGCCAGCGCGGCCGCCGCGGCGGTCCTGCCGCTGCTCGACGGCGCGCCGCCATGACCGGCGGGCTCGTCTGCGGCGTCGATGAAGCCGGGCGGGGCCCGCTCGCCGGGCCGGTGTTCGCCGGCGCCGTGATCCTCGATCCCGCGCGCCCGATCCCGGGACTGGCCGATTCGAAGGCGCTCAACGCGCGCCAGCGGGAGGCGCTGGCGGCGGAGATCCGTTCGCGCGCGATCGCGTGGAGCGTGGCGAGCGCCAGCGTCGAGGAGATCGATGCCCTCAACATCCTGCGCGCGAGCCTGCTCGCGATGCGCCGCGCGGTGGAAGGGCTCGCCGTGGCGCCGGCGAGCGTGGTGGTGGACGGCCTGCATTGCCCGCGGCTGGAAGTCCCGGTGCGCGGCATCGTGCGCGGAGACGCGACCCACGCCAGCATCGCCGCTGCGTCGATCGTCGCCAAGGTCGCGCGCGATGAAGCAATGCTCGCGCTCCACCGGATCCATCCCCGCTACGGCTTCGACCGGCACAAAGGCTATCCCACCGCGGCGCACCTCGCGGCGCTGCGCGCCCATGGAGTGTGCGCCGCCCACCGGCGCAGCTTCGCTCCGGTGCGCATGCTCCTTTCATGAAGCAGATCAGCTCCGCCGCCAATCCGCGCTACCAGGCGCTGCGCAAGCTCGTGCAGTCCTCCCAGGAGCGCAGGAGAACCGGACTGTCCGTGCTCGATGGCGTGCACCTGGCGGCGGCCTACCGGGAGCACCGCGGGCTGCCGCGCAGCATCGCGGTGAGCCGCAGCGGGCTCGCGAACCCGGAAGTGCGGGGGCTGCTCGAGAAAATGAGGGGAGTTGAGATCCTGGCGCTCAACGATTCAATGTTCGGGACGCTATCTTCCGTAGCGACCCCGACCGGAATCCTGGCCATCGTGGAGACGCCGCGCCCCCCGGGCGCGCCGCGGGGGGTGGACGCGTGCGTCATGCTGGAAGATCTCCAGGACCCCGGGAACCTCGGCTCGGTCCTGCGCTCGTGCGCGGCCTCCGGCGTCCGGCACGTATTGCTGTCGAAGGGCTCGGTGCAGGCGTGGTCGCCGCGCGTGCTACGCGCGGGCATGGGCGCGCATTTCGCGCTGAGCATCCACGAGCAGGCGGATCTCGTGGCGGCGGCGCGGGAATTCGAGGGCACGCGGGTCGCGACGCAGCCGCTCGCGCCGCGGGCGGTGTTCGACGCCGACCTCAAGGGCCGGGTCGCGTTCATGTTCGGAAACGAGGGCTCCGGCCTGAGCGCGAGGCTTCTCGAGGCCGCGGACGCGGTGGTTTCGATACCGATGCCGGGCAGGGCCGAGTCGCTCAATGTCGCGGCGGCTGCCGCGGTGTGCCTGTTCGAGCGGGTGCGCCAGCTGCGTCAGTAGATGCGCCGCACCAGCTTCGCCTGATGCAGGATGGTGGTGGCGAGTTCCTCGACCGACTTGCTGGTAGCGTCGAGGTAGGGGATGCCGTCCTGGCGCATCAGCGCCTCGGCCTCGCGCACCTCGAATTCGCAATTGGCGAGTGTCGCGTACTGGCTGCCGGGCCGGCGCTCGTTGCGGATCTGCTGCAGGCGCGCGGGATGGATGGTGAGACCGTAGAGCTTGCCGCGAAGCGGCCGCAACTGCGCCGGGAGGCGCATGGTGCTGAAATCTTCCGGTATCAGGGGATAGTTGGCCGCGCGGATGCCGTATTGCATCGAGAGATAGAGGCAGGTCGGCGTCTTGCCGCAGCGCGAGACGCCGATCAGGATGACGTCGGCCTCGGGCAGGTCGCGGTTCGACACACCGTCGTCATGGGACAGGGTGTAGTTCACCGATTCGATGCGGTGATGGTAATTGACGAAATCGGAGACGCTGTGCGAGCGCCCGATGGCATGCGAAGCCCGCACCCCCAGCTCGCGCTCGAGCGGCGATATGAAGATCTCGAAACAGTCGAGAAACAGCGCGTCGGCCTTGCCGACCACCTGGGCGATCTCCGTGCGGGCGAGCGTGCTGATGACGATCGGGCGCTCGCCGTCGGCCGCCCCCTGCTCATTGATTTTCGCGACGACCTCGCTCGCCTTCTCGACGGTATCGACGAACGGCAACGTCACCTCGTTGAAGCGCACGCCGTCGAACTGCGTGAGCAGGCTGTGACCGAGCATCTCGGCGGTGATGCCGGTGCGGTCGGAGACGAAAAAGGCGGTGCGTGGCCGCGCCATCGGTGCTGCCTCATGCCTGATTTGCCGTTAAAATAACTTTTTTTCCCGCAATGCACAATTCCGCGACGCCCGCAGCCATGAGCGACGCCCGCCTCGTCCTCGATCTCGCGACCCTGCGCATGAAGGACGTGGCCGAAGTCGGGGGCAAGAACGCCTCGCTCGGGGAGATGATGAGCCAGCTCTCCGGCGCCGGGGTGCGGGTCCCGGGCGGTTTCGCGACGACGGCGCAGGCCTATCGCGAGTTCCTGGGGCAAGGCGGGCTCGACCGGCGCGTGGCGGAGCGGCTGCGCGGGCTCGACGTCTCCGACGTTCCGGCGCTTGCGCGCGCCGGCGAGGAGGTGAGGGGCTGGATCCTCGCGCAGGGCTTTCCCCCGCGCCTGCAGCGGGAGATCGCCGATGCCTACCGCAAGCTCACCGATGGCGCCGGGGCGGACGCCACCTTCGCGGTGCGCTCCTCCGCGACGGCCGAGGATCTTGCGGACGCTTCCTTTGCCGGCCAGCAGGAGACCGTGCTCAATGTGCACGGGCTCGACCATCTCTACGCCGCCGTAAAACAGGTCTTCGCCTCGCTCTACAACGATCGCGCCATCTCCTACCGTGCGCACAAGGGCTTCACGCACGAGGACGTCGCCCTGTCGGCGGGCATCCAGCGCATGGTCCGCAGCGACCTCGGGGCAAGCGGCGTCGCTTTCACGCTCGACACCGAGTCGGGCTTCGATCAAGTGGTGCTCATCACGTCGTCCTACGGACTGGGCGAGACGGTCGTGCAGGGCAAGGTCAACCCGGACGAGTTCTACGTCTACAAGCGCGCCCTGCGCGAAGGCAAGCAGGCGATCCTGCGCCGGGGTCTCGGCTCGAAGGCGGTCAAGATGGTCTACGCCGACGCGCGGCAGGCGGGGCGGTCGGTGACGACGATGAACGTGCCGGAGGCCGATCGGCGCCGCTTCTCGATGAGCGACGCCGAGGTGGAGGAGCTCGCGCGCTACGCGATGGTCATCGAGGACCATTACCGGCGGCCGATGGACATCGAGTGGGGCCGGGACGGCATCGACGGCCGGCTCTATATCCTGCAGGCGCGCCCCGAGACCGTGAAGGCGGCGGAAAAGCTCGGCACGCTGCGCCGCTACCGGCTGAAGCAGCGCTCGGAGGTGCTCGCGACCGGCCGCGCCATCGGCCAGCGGATCGGTAGCGGTCCGGTACGGGTGGTCCGCAACGTCGCCGAGATGTCGCGGGTGCGCGACGGCGACGTGCTGGTGACGGACATGACCGACCCCGACTGGGAGCCGGTGATGAAGCGCGCGGCGGCGATCGTCACCAACCGCGGCGGCCGCACCTGCCACGCCGCGATCATCGCGCGCGAGCTGGGCATCCCGGCGGTGGTCGGTTGCGGCGACGCCACCCAGGTGCTGAAGGACGGGCGTCCGGTCACGGTCTGCTGCGCCGAGGGCGATACCGGGTTCGTCTACCGCGGCATACTCGAATCCGAGGTGCTCGATCTCTCGCTGAAGGGCATGCCGAAGGCGCCGGTCAAGATCACCATGAACGTCGGCAATCCCGAGCTTGCGTTCGAGTTCCAGCGCCTGCCCAACGCGGGCGTGGGGCTGGCGCGGCTCGAATTCATCATCGCGCGCATGATCGGCGTGCATCCCCGGGCCGTGCTCGCCTACCCCGATCTCGCGTCGGACCTCAAGCTCGCGGTCGAAGAGCACAGCGCGGGCTACCCCGACCCGGTGACTTTCTACGTGGAGAAGCTGGCGGAGGGCGTCGCGACGCTCGCCGCGGCGTTCTGGCCCAAGCCGGTGATCGTGCGCCTGTCCGACTTCAAGTCGAACGAGTATTCCGCCCTCACGGGCGGCGCGCGCTACGAGCCGCGCGAGGAGAACCCGATGCTCGGCTTCCGCGGCGCCGGCCGCTACCTCGATCCCTCGTTCCGGGACTGCTTCCAGCTCGAGTGCCGCGCGTTGAAGAAGGTGCGCGCTGGCATGGGGCTTACCAACATCGAGATCATGGTGCCGTTCGTGCGCACCGTGGCCGAGGCACGGAAGGTGCTCGAGCTGCTTGCCGCCAACGGCCTGAAGCGCGGGGAGAACGGGCTGCGCGTCATCATGATGTGCGAGCTGCCGTCGAACGCGATCCTCGCCGACCGGTTTCTCGAGCATTTCGACGGCTTCTCCATCGGCTCCAACGACATGACCCAGTTGACCCTCGGCCTCGACCGCGACTCGGGCATCATCGCGGAGCATTTCGATGAGCGCGATCCGGCGGTGAAGGAAATGCTGCATCTCGCGATCCAGGCGTGCCGCCGGGCGGGCAAGTACGTCGGTATCTGCGGCCAGGGTCCGTCCGACCACCCGGATCTCGCGAAATGGCTGGTCGAGGAGGGCATCGAAAGCCTATCGCTTAACCCCGACACGGTCGTGGAGACCTGGCTCTATCTCGCGAAGGAGGCCGGGGGCCAGGAGCAAGTCTAGACGCCCCGTCAGCGGGCCGCGGGCGCGCGCAAATCATTGGCCGCCGAGCCGAATTTCGCTAGAATACGCAATCCGCCGGCCTATGCGATGAGCAACAAGTACATCTTTGTCACGGGTGGGGTCGTATCCTCTCTGGGCAAAGGCATCGCCGCCGCCTCTCTCGCCGCGATTCTCGAGTCCCGCGGCCTCAAGATCTCGATGGTGAAGCTCGACCCGTATCTCAACGTGGATCCGGGGACCATGAGCCCGTTCCAGCACGGCGAAGTCTTCGTTACCGAGGACGGCGCCGAGACCGACCTCGATCTCGGCCACTACGAGCGCTTCCTGCACGCCAAGATGTCGAAGCGCAACAACTTCACCGCCGGCCAGATCTACGAGAGCGTGATCCGGAAGGAGCGCCGCGGCGACTACCTCGGGGGCACGGTGCAGGTCATCCCGCACATCACCGACGAGATCAAGCACTTCATCCACCGCGGCGCGGGCGAGGCGCAGGTGACGATCGTCGAGATCGGCGGCACGGTGGGCGACATCGAGTCGCTGCCGTTCCTGGAAGCGATCCGCCAGATGGGGATCGAGCTGGGACGCGAGAACTGCTGCTACATCCATCTCACGCTGGTGCCCTATGTCGCGGCGGCGGGCGAGATCAAGACCAAGCCCACGCAGCATTCGGTGAAGGAGCTGCGCGAGATCGGGATCCAGCCCGACGTGCTGCTCGGCCGGACCGACCGCCCGCTGCCCGATGACGAGCGCAGGAAGATCGCCCTTTTCACCAACGTCCCGGTGGAAGCGGTGATCTCGGCCGTGGACGTGGACAGCATCTACAAGATCCCGGCCATGCTGCACGCGCAGAAACTGGACGACATCGTGTGCCGCAAGCTGGGACTCGATCCCCCGCCCGCCAACCTCTCGAGCTGGGAGGGGCTGGTCCACGCCCTGGAACATCCGCAGCGCACGGTCAACATCGCGCTGGTCGGCAAGTACGTCGACCTCACCGAATCGTACAAGTCGCTGACCGAGGCACTGATCCACGCCGGCATCCACACCGGCGCGCGGGTCAAGATTCACTACGTGGATTCGGAGAGCATCGAGAAGAACGGGACCGTCGCCCTCCAGAACATGGACGCGATTCTGGTCCCGGGCGGCTTCGGCAAGCGCGGCGTGGAGGGCAAGATCAAGGCGATCCGTTACGCGCGCGAGACCGGGGTGTCGTACCTGGGCATCTGCCTCGGCATGCAGCTCGCCGTTATCGAGTACGCCCGCAACGTGGCGGGACTCGCGGACGCCCACAGCACCGAGTTCGAACCCGATACCCCGCATCCCGTGATCGCGCTCATCACCGAGTGGCAGGATCGCGACGGCCGCATCGAGCACCGCGACGCGCAATCGAACCTCGGCGGCACGATGCGCCTCGGCGGCCAGGAATGCGTGCTCGAAGCGAATTCTGCCGTGCGCCGGATCTACGGGCAGGACCGTATCGTGGAGCGTCACCGCCATCGCTACGAGATCAACAACCACTACCTGCCCCGGCTCAAGGCGGCGGGGCTGAAGGTAAGCGGCACATCGGCCAAGGACAATTTGTGCGAGATGATCGAGCTGCCCGGCCACCCCTGGTTCGTGGGCTGCCAGTTCCATCCGGAATTCACCTCGACCCCCCGCGACGGCCATCCCCTGTTCAAGGCCTTCGTGCAGGCCGCGCTGAGCACCGTGCGGCCGGACCAGGCGGCCGGGAAGGCGGACCCCGGGCGGTTGAAGAGCATCGCCTGAGGCCCCCACCGTGACTTCCCGCCCGCGACGAACGCAGCCGGCGTCGCCGCCGCAGCGCGGCGCGCGGCCCTTCGGTCACTCCGTCGAATTGTGCGGCTTCAAGGCCGGGCTCGATCAGCCACTGTTCCTGATAGCCGGCCCCTGCGTGGTCGAATCCCGCGATCTCGCGCTCGACACGGCGGCGGAACTGAAGGAAGTGTGCGCGGGACTGGGCGTGCACTTCATCTACAAGTCGTCCTACGACAAGGCCAACCGGACGTCGCTGAAGTCGTTTCGCGGCTTGGGAATGGACAAGGGGCTCGAGATACTCGGCGAGGTGAGGAAGAAGCTGGGGGTGCCGGTCTTGACCGATGTGCACGAGACCGGAGACATTGACGCCGTGGCGGCGGTGGTGGACGTCCTGCAGACGCCCGCCTTCCTGTGCCGGCAGACCGATTTCATCTGCGCGGTCGCCGCCACGGGCAAGCCGGTGAACATCAAGAAGGGGCAGTTCCTCGCGCCCGGCGACATGCGCAACGTGGTGGAGAAGGCGAAGGCGGCGAGCGGGCGCGACAACATCCTGGTGTGCGAGCGCGGAGCTTCCTTCGGCTACAACAATCTCATTTCAGACATGCGCTCGCTTGCAATCATGCGCGAAACCGGCTGCCCCGTCGTGTTCGACGCCACGCATTCGGTGCAGCTCCCGGGGGGGCGGGGCACCGCCAGCGGCGGGGAGCGCGAGTTCGTACCGGTGCTCGCGCGCGCCGCGGTGGCGAGCGGCATCGCGGGGCTTTTCATGGAGACCCACCCCGACCCGGAGAAGGCGCTCTCCGACGGTCCCAACGCGTGGCCGCTCAAGCTCATGAAGCCGCTGCTCGGCACGCTGCAGGCGCTCGACGCCATGGTCAAGAGCCGCGGCTTCGCGGAGGACATGCTCTAGTGGCGCTTCAATCATCGGACTTCAACCCCGGATCACGACAGGAACAGGAAAAATAATGAGCGCGATCGTCGACGTCATTGCGAGAGAGATACTGGACTCACGCGGCCAGCCCACGGTGGAGGCGGATGTGCTGCTCGAGTCGGGCGTGATGGGCCGGGCGGCGGTCCCTTCGGGAGCCTCCACCGGCAGCCGCGAGGCGATCGAGCTGCGGGACGGCGAGGCCGCGCGCTATGGCGGCAGGGGCGCCCTGAAGGCGGTCGAGAACATCAACACCGAGATCTGCGAGGCGGTGATCGGGGTGGACGCGACCGAGCAGAGCTTCGTCGACAAGACCCTGATCGAGCTCGACGGCACCGAGAACAAGTCGCGCCTCGGCGCGAACGCCGTGCTCGCCGTTTCGCTGGCGGTGGCAAAGGCCGCGGCCGAGGAGTCGGGCCTGCCGCTGCACCGCTACCTGGGCGGGGCCGGGGCCATGGCGATGCCGGTGCCGATGATGAACGTGATCAACGGCGGCGCCCACGCGGACAACAACCTCGACCTGCAGGAATTCATGATCGTGCCGGTGGGATTCACGTCATTCCGTGAGGCGCTGCGCTGCGGCGCCGAGGTGTTCCACGCGCTGAAGAAGCTCCTCGTCGACCGGAAGCTTTCGACCGCGGTTGGCGACGAGGGCGGCTTCGCGCCGCGGCTGCCCGGGCACGAGGCGGCGATCAAGACCATCCTGGAGGCGATCGAGGCCGCCGGCTATCAGCCGGCCGATCAGGTCGCCCTCGCGCTCGATTGCGCAGCCTCGCGTTTCTTCAAGGACGGGGAGTACACCCTGGCCGCGGAGGGCCTCGCCATGACCTCGGCGCAGTTCGTGGACTACCTCGCCGCGTGGCTGGAGAAGTACCCGATCATCAGCATCGAGGACGGCATGGCGGAGGATGACTGGGACGGCTGGAAGCTGCTCACCCGGCGCCTCGGCAAGAAGGTGCAACTGGTGGGGGACGATCTCTTCGTCACCAACACCCGGTTCCTCAAGCAAGGCATCGACCGGGGCGTTGCCAACTCGATCCTGATCAAGATCAACCAGATCGGCACCCTGACCGAGACTTTCGCGGCGATCGAGATGGCGAAGCGCGCCGGCTACACCTGCGTGGTGTCGCACCGCTCCGGCGAGACCGAGGACACCACCATTGCCGACATCGCCGTCGCCACGAACGCGCTTCAGATCAAGACCGGCTCGCTGTCGCGCTCGGACCGGCTCGCCAAGTACAACCAGCTGCTGCGCATCGAGGAGGACCTGGGGGAGACGGCGAGCTATCCGGGGCGCGGGGCGTTCTACCAGCTCAGGTGAGGAGAGAGTTCACGCCGCCCTTCATGAGAGAGCTCACGCTGGCGCTGGCCGTGCTGATCGTGCTGATCCAGTATCCGCTGTGGTTCGGAAAGGGAAGCTGGTTGCGGGTGTGGGAAGTGGACCAGCAGATCCGGGCCCAGCACGAAGCGAACCGGCGGCTGCAGGCGCGCAACGCCGGGCTCGAGGCCGAGGTGCGCGATCTCAAGGTCGGCCTCGACGCGATCGAGGAACGGGCGCGGGCCGAACTCGGCATGATCCGGCAGGACGAGATCTTCTTCCAGGTGCT
>JBOIEM010000171.1:0-26818 GCA_050741115.1 Burkholderiales bacterium | reverse complement strand
CCCCAGTTGCACGCGGCCGGCGAGCGGCGCGGGCGGGCGCGCCGCGGCGGCGAGCGACAGCAGCGCCAGGAGCAGCGCCACTGCCAGCGTCGCCGAGAAGTTGGTCAGGTAGTGGATCAATCCGAAGCCGGTGGCGAGCACGCCCGCGACCGAGCCGAGCGTGCTGACGAAGAAGACCTTGCCGGCGCCCGCGTCACCGGGGCGCCCGCCGCCGCGCGCGAGCAGGATCGCCACCAGCAGGGGATTCATCGCCGAGGCCGCGAACAGGGGCACCAACAGCAGAACGAGGCACGCCGAGAACGCGCCCAGCACGAGATTCGCGCCGGCGAGCAGCGGGAACAGCCACGGATAGCCGAGGCAGGCGGCGGCGATCGCGAGGGAGGCGACCGCGGGCATCAGCGCGAAGAGCAGAGTGAGCCGCGCAGCGTTGCCGGCTGAGCGCCGGCCGACGGCGAGACGGCCTCCCGCGAAGTAGCCGAGCGCGAGCGCGACCAGCGTGATCGAGAGGATCCCGGTCCAGATATAGAGGCTGACGCCGAAATAGGGCGTCATGATGCGCGAGGCGAGAAGCTCCAGCGCGAGCACCGCGGCGCCGGAAAGAAAGAGGATGGCGTAGAGCATCATGTCCTGTGGTTTCACTCGGGTATAATCCGTCCCTTCGCGGGTGCGCCGGCCTGGCCCGGCATCAAATCCGAATTTAACCACAGATGCAGTTCCCGACGCGCCGGCAGATGATCGCGGCCCGGTTCGCAGCCGGCGCGGCGGCGCTTTCGATCACCTCGGTCTGCGCGCTCGAGCCGCGGGTGCCGTACGTCCCGACGCCGCAGGCCGTGGTGGAGCGCATGCTGGAGATCGCCAAGGTCGGGCGGCACGACTACCTGATAGACCTCGGCTCGGGGGACGGCCGCATCGTGGTCACCGCGGCGAGGAAATACGGAACGCGCGGCTTCGGCGTGGACCTCAATCCCGAGCGCATCCGCGAAAGCAACGAGAACGCGCGGCGGGCGGGCGTCACCGAGAAGGTCGCCTTCTACCAGCGCGATCTCTTCGAGACGAGTCTCGCCGACGCCACGGTCATCACGATGTACCTGCTGCCCCAGGTCAACATCGAGTTGCGGACGAAACTGCTCGAGCTGAGGCCCGGCACGCGCCTCGTCTCGCACGATTTCGACATGGGCGACTGGAAGCCGGACACCTACCTCAAGGTGGACGCCAAGGACAAGTACGGCGGCTCCGGCGGGTCGAGCGAGATCTACCTGTGGATCGTTCCGGCCCGGGTCGCCGGGCTCTGGCGGTGGGAGCTGCCGGTGTCGGGCAAGCCGCTCGCCTACGAGGTGAAGCTCGAGCAGAACTACCAGGTCATCACGGGCTCGGTTTCGGTCGGCGGCCGGGCGGCGAGGCTGCAGATCGCGCGCCTGCGCGGCGACCAGATCCGCTTCTCCTTCACGGCGGAGCTGAGCGGCGCGCCGGTGAAGCACGAATTCAGCGGCAAGGTCGCGGGCGAGACGGTCACCGGCTCGGCGCGGCTCTCGGGCGCGCGCCTGCAGGGGCAGCACGATTGGAACGCGCAGCGCACCGAGCCGGCTTCAACCGGTCGCCGCGAGTCCTCGCCTCTCCTCGCGCAGTCTCCACGCGCCGCGCTCCATTAAGGATGCTCCGCAACAGCCGCCATCGTCATTCCTATTTCCTGGTCGCGTGCCTCGCGGCGGCCCCGGCGCTCGCGCAGGACTGGGGCGACACCCCGTACGTGCAGACGCCGCAGAACGTGGTGGACACCATGCTGGAGATCGCCAAGGTCGGCCCCGGCGATTACGTCATCGACCTCGGGTCGGGCGACGGGCGCATGGTGATCACGGCGGCGAAGAAGTACGGCGCGCGCGGCTTCGGCGTGGATCTCGATCGCAAGCTGGTTGCGCTCGCGAACCGCAATGCGGCGAAGGCGGGCGTCGCGAATCGCGCAGTGTTCTACCAGCGCGACCTCCACGAGACCGACGTGAGTTCCGCCACGGTCATGAGCATCTACCTCCTGCCGGAAGTGAACCTGATGATCCGCACCCGGCTCCTCGCCACCCTGAAGCCCGGCACCCGCATCGTGTCCCACGACTACGGCATGGGCGAGTGGCCGCCGGACTACTACCTGGAGATTGACGCCCCCGGCAAGACCGTCGGCATCGGCGAGCGCAGCAAGATTTACTACTGGATGGTGCCGGGCCGCGCCGCCGGCCGCTGGGTCTGGCGGCTCGCGCCGGAGGGCAAGCCGGTCGAGTTCGAGCTCGCGCTCCAGCAGAATTTCCAGGTGATCGAAGGCGCGCTCAAGGCGGGTGGACGCACCGCCCGGGTGGAGAAAGCCCGGCTCACCGGCGAGAACATCTCCGTCTCCGCCGAGCTGGCCGGGACTCGCTACGAGTTCTCCGGCCGCATCTACAACCACGCGATCGAGGGCAAGGCGCGCTGGATCCGCGGCGCGAAATCGCGGGAGCTGGCATGGTCCGCGGCGCGCACCGAGATCTGGGAGCCGCGCCACGCCGCTCTCACGACGGAGCAGGCGCTCAAGGAAAATCATTGAGGATTTTTTCCGCGATTGCGTTGTTCGTCGCCGGGAATGCACTTGCGGCCACGCCCGGCGCGTTTCCGGATGTTCCGACGCCCTACCTGCCTTCCACCCGGGTCGCGGTAGACGAGATGCTGCGGCTCGCGGGCACCGGCCCCGGCGACCTGGTGGTGGACCTCGGCTCGGGCGACGGGCGTATCGTGATCGCCGCCGCGCGCGACTACGGCGCCCGCGGGCTCGGCATCGAGCTCGATCCCAGGCTCGTCGCGGAGAGCGAGGCCAACGCGCGGCAGGCGGGCGTCTCGGAGCGCGTCGCCTTCCGGCGGGGAGACGTCCTCGTTGCGGATTACCGGGAGGCCACCGTCGTCACGCTCTACCTGCTGCCCGGCCTGGTGGACCAGCTCAAGCCCCGTCTGCTCTCCGAGTTGAGGCCCGGCACCCGCATCGTCGCGCACGACTACGGGTTTTCCGACTGGAAGCCGGATCGCAGCGTCGTCATCTCCAAGACCTACCACCTGTACCTCGTGCCGGCGGCGGTCGGGGGCCGGTGGCGGCTGCACGCGGCGCTGCCCGACGGCGAGCGGGAGTTCGACTTCGAGCTCGAGCAGCGCTACCAGGAAATCCGCGGCGGCGCGCGCGTCCCGGGCGGCTTTCTGCCCGCGTTCGAGGCGCGGCTCGCGGGCGACCGCATCGCCTTCGTGCTGGTGGACAACGGCACGAGCCACCGCTTCGAGGGAAGGGTGCAGGGCACGCTGCTGATGGAGGGCGCGGTCCGCTCCGGTCCCGGGCGCAATCCGGCGGAGGGCTCCTGGCGAGCAACGCGGGTCGTCCGCGGCGCGGACGAGGGCTGACGCCGGTGATGAATGGCGGGTTGGAAGCTTGAAGTCGAAGACGATCCTTCAGCTGGCTTTCGCTTTCCTTGGCGTCGCGGCGGTTCAGCCGGTCTTCGCGCAGGAGGAGGAGCGCAAGCCCGATGTGCCGTACGTCGCAACGCCGCAGGCGACGGTGGACGAGATGCTGCGCCTCGCCGAAATCGGGCCGCAGGATTTCGTCCTCGACCTCGGATCGGGCGACGGGCGAATCGTCGTCACTGCCGCGAAGAAATTCGGGGCGCGCGGCCTCGGCGTGGACATCGACTGGCGGCTCGTCCTGCAAGGCGAGGAGAATGCCCGGCAGGCGGGCGTCGCGGACCGGGTGCGGTTCCTCGAGCAGGACCTGTTCCAGACCGATCTCGGGCAGGCGACCGTGATCACCACCTACCTTCTGCCCTACGTGATGCTGAAGCTCCGTGACCGGGTGCTCGAGCTGAAGCCGGGCACGCGCATCGTGTCGCACGACTTCGATTTCGGCGACTGGCGGCCGGACCGGAAGACGAGTATCCGCAAGAACGTGTTCCTGTGGATTGTGCCGGCCCGGGTGGCCGGGCTTTGGCGGGCGCGGCTGGAGCTCACGCCGATCGAGCGCCTGCTCGAGCTGGAGTTGACGCAGCGCTACCAGGAAGTGTCGGCGCATGCCCGCCTGAACGGCGTGCCCTCCCAGGTGTGGGAAATGAAGCTCGCCGGAGACCGTCTTTCCTTCGTCGTGGTCGACACGACCGACCGCGACGACGAGGCGAACCTCTACTTCGAGGGCAGAGTGACGGGCGACGTCATCGAGGGCGAGCTGGCGCGCGGGGTGGGCGCAGCGCGCAGCGTCACCCGATGGCGCGCGGTGAAGGCCGCGAAATGACCGGATCGAGCCTGTTACGGCCGGCCTGGCGGTGCGCTTGGGCTGCTCTGCTTGCCGCGCTCGCGGGAGGGTCCCCCGCAGCCGAGCAGCACCCGTTCGCGGACGTTCCCTACGTGCCGACCCCGCCGGTGGTGGTGGATGCCATGCTCGGGCTCGCGGGCGTCGGCCCCGATGATTATGTGATCGATCTGGGGTCGGGGGACGGACGCATCGTCATCGCCGCCGCCAGGAAGCGCGGCGCGCGCGGCATGGGGGTGGAGATCGACGGCGCCCTCGTCAGCGCCGCGCGCCGGACTGCGCAGCGCGAGGGCGTGGCGGGACGAGTCGAGTTCAGGGAGCAGAACCTGTTCAGCACCGAAATCGGGCATGCGACGGTCGTGGCGATGTACCTGTTTCCGCGCCTGATGCTGCAGCTTCGCCCGCGCCTGTTCGCGGAGCTGAAGGCCGGCACGCGCGTCGTCTCGCATGACTTCGACATGGAGCGCTGGCGGCCGGACGAGCGCGTGACCGTGCCGGTTCCCGACAAGCCCCACGGCCCTCCCTCGAGCGAGGTCCTGCTCTGGATCATGCCCGCCAACGCCGCGGGGACCTGGAGGTGGCGCACCGCGGGCGGCGCGGCGGCTGGAGATGCCGAGCTCACGCTGTTCCAGACGTTCCAGATGCTGGACGGAAGCGGCGTGGCCGGCGACCGGACGGCGCGCGTGGAAGGTGGCAGGATGCGCGGCGACGAGATTCGTTTTATGCTCACGGCCGAGGTCGCGGGCCGGACGCTGCGCCACGAGTTCCACGGGCGCGTGGACGGCGACGCGATCCACGGCAAGATGAAGCTGGCCGGCGGGGGCGAGCACGACTGGAGCGCGACGCGCATCCGGCGCGGAAGCATCAAGGTCAGTGACGAGTGATAAAGGGACCAGCATGAATCAGGCAGCGCGTCGGATCAGGGTACTCGCGGCATCGGCCGCATTGTTCGCGCCGGTGGCGGCGGCGCAGGAAGGACGCGGCGACGTGATCTACGTGCCGACGCCGCAGGTGGTGGTCGAGGCGATGCTGCGCATGGCGAAGGTCGGCGCCAGCGACTACGTGATCGACCTCGGGTCGGGCGACGGGCGCATCGTGATCACCGCGGCGAAGAAGCACGGGGCGCGCGGCTTCGGGGTGGACCTCGATACCTACCTGCTCAAGGTCGCGATTGCCAGCGCGAAGAAGGAAGGCGTGGCCGATCGCGCGCGCTTCTTCGCGCAGAACCTGTTCGAGACCGATCTCTCCCAGGCGACCATCATCACGAGCTACCTGTTGCCCAGCATGAACGAGCAGCTGCGGCCCAAGCTCCTCGCGCTGAAGCCCGGCACGCGCGTGGTGGCGCACGACTACGCGATGGGGGATTGGGACGCGGATGATTCGGACACGCTGATCGTGCCGGAAAAGACGGTCGGCGACCCCGGCAAGAGCTACATCTTCCTCTGGATCGTGCCGGCCCGCGTGGCCGGCCGCTGGGAGTCGCAGGTGATGGCGCGGGGCAAGCCCGAGTCGTGGCAGTTCAGCTTCAAGCAGAATTTCCAGCTCGTGCACGGCACCGCGCGCGCGGGCGAGCGGGAAGTGAAGCTGCCGCAGTTCCGGCTGGCGGGCGAGCAGCTCGCTTTCAAGGTCGAGGTCCCGGCGGCGGACAAGCCGGTTAGTTACCAGTTCCGGGGGCGGGTCAACGGTGACGTTATCGAAGGTAACGTCACCGTCGGCGACGGCTCTGGCCAGCGCGTAATGCCGTGGCGGGCCAGGCAGACGGTGCGCGGCGAGCCCGACATGGGCGCCGCCGGCGCGATCACCATTGCAAGCGTGCGGCAGTGAAGGCCCCCGTGGAACCGCGGCAGCAGGGCGGAGGAGGCCAGCCGCGCGCGACGCTCACCGTGTTCGACGCGGTGGCGATGATCGTCGGCATCGTGATCGGGGTCGGCATCTTCAAGGCGCCGTCGATCGTGGCCGGCAACGTCTCCGGCGAGACCGCCTTTATCGCGCTGTGGGTCGCCGGCGGCGTGATTTCGCTGGTCGGGGCGCTGTGCTACGCCGAGCTCGGCAGCTCGCATCCGAATGCCGGCGGCGAATACTACTTCCTCAGCAAGGCATACGGCGATTGGCTGGGCTTTCTCTTTGCGTGGGCGCGCATGACCGTGATCCAGACCGGGGCGATCGCCGCGATCGCATTCGTGTTCGGCGACTACGCGTCCACGCTGCTGCCGCTGGGGGCGAAGAGCTCGGCGATCTACGCCGGACTGGCGGTGGTCGCGATCACCGCCCTCAATGTGTCGGGCACGAGCCAGAGCAAGTGGGTGCAGAACACGCTCACCATCGCGCTCGCCATCGCCATCCTCTCGGTGGTGATCGGCGGACTCAAGGCGCCGGCGTCGACTGTGGCGCTGGCGATCCCTGCGACCGGCGATGCCCGCTCGTGGTTCTCGGGACTCGCGCTGATCTTCGTGCTGCTCACCTACGGCGGCTGGAACGAGGCCGCCTACCTGACGGCGGAGATGCGGGATACGCGCCGCAACATCGTGCGCGCGCTGGTGACCGGCATCATCGTCATCACCGTGCTGTACGTGCTGCTCAACCTGGCGTACGTCAGGGTGCTGGGCCTCTCCGGCATGCAGGCCTCGAAGGCGGTCGCCTCCGATTTCATGAAGGCGACCTGGGGCGAGGGCGGCGCATGGCTACTCGGCGTCGTCGTGGTGTCGGCTGCGCTTTCCACGCTCAACGCGACGGTGTTCACCGGCGCGCGCACCAATTACGCCCTGGGCCGGGACTTCGTCATCTTCCGCGCTCTGGGCCGGTGGAACGACACGGCCTCCGCGCCGGTCAACGCGCTGCTCGCGCAGGGCGCCATCACGCTCGCGCTGGTGGGGCTGGCGTCTTTCACTCCGGACGGGTTCCAGACCATGGTCGCCTATACCGCGCCGGCGTTCTGGTTGTTCTTCCTGCTCACCGGGGTCTCGCTCTTCCCGCTGCGGCGGCACGCGCCGGCTAATGCGGATCCATTCCGCGTGCCGCTCTATCCGTTGACGCCTTTCATCTTCGCGGCGGCGTGCGCCTACATGCTGTATTCGAGCTTCAATTACGCGATGAGCCTCGACCCCGGCTCGATCGGCGCGATGGTGGGCATCGCGATGCTCGCCTCCGGCGTGCCGGTGCTGATGTGGGCTAGGAGGAGAGCAGCTTCACCTGGGCCGGGTTGATCCCGATCTTCACCGCCGCGCCCGGCGCGAAGCCGGGCTCGCCCGCGTGATGAGGCTGGTCCACGATGAGCATTGCCGCCCCGACCTTCACGTTGTAGCGCACGAACTCGCCCAGGAATTCCCGCTCGCTCACGGTCGCGGTGAGCCAGCTGCGGCCGGGCTCGCCCGGCCGGTCGGCGGCGGCGAGCTGGAGCGCGTGCGGGCGGATGGCGACTTCAGCGTTGCCGGCCGCACCGGCGGCGCGTCCCAGCTCGATCGCGCCCAGCGCCTCCGAACGGAACACGCTCCTGCCATTGACCTGCTCCAGGGTTCCCGGCAACAGGTTGATGGTGCCGACGAAGGTGGCGATGAAGCGGTTCGCCGGAGTGTCGTAGAGTTCTACCGGCGTGCCGACCTGCTGGATCACGCCTTGGTCGAGCACCGCCACCCGGTCGGAGATGGAGAGCGCTTCCTCCTGGTCGTGGGTGACGAAGATCGTGGTGATGCCGAGCTTCCTCTGCAGCGCCAGCAGCTCGACGCGCATATGGACGCGCAGTTTCGCGTCGAGGTTGGACAACGGCTCGTCGAGCAGCAGCAACTTGGGCTCGACGGCGATGGTGCGGGCGAGCGCGACGCGCTGCTGCTGGCCGCCCGAGAGCTGTCCCGGCCGGCGCGCCCCGAGGTCGCCGAGCCCGACCAGGTCCAGCGCGGCGGCCACCCGGCGCCCGATCTCCTCGCGCGGGAGCCTGCGCTCCTCCAGCCCGAACGCCACGTTCTGCTGTGCCGTCATGTGCGGCCACAGCGCGTAATTCTGGAACACCATGCCGATGTCGCGCTTCCACGGCGGCACGCGGGTGACATCCTCGCCTGCGACGCGGATCGCTCCCGCTTGCGGGTGGAGGAAGCCCGCGAGCAGCCGCAGCAGCGTGGACTTGCCCGAGCCGGAGGGCCCCAGCAGCGCGAAGAACTCGCCCGGCTCGATCGCGATGCTGACGTCGTCGAGCACCCGCGTCCTGCCGTAGGCGAGCGAGACGCCCTCGATCTCAACCCGCGCCGGCTGCTTGTGCTCCATTGATGGCCTCGAGTCTGCCGAGCGGTTGCGTTTCCCTGGCCGCGGCGCGCCCGCTGATCAGCCGGTGCGACAGGTAGGTGCCGATGGCGACGATCGCCACCGCCAGCACCCCCAGCGCGGCGCCCGGCCCGCGCCCCGCCGCGCTCTGCATGTAGAGGTAGATGCCGTAGGACATCGGTGCGTCGTTCTGCGAGGGAATCAGCATGATGGTGGCGGAAAGCTCGACCGCCGCGGTCATGAAGCTGGTGACGAAGCCCGCCAGGATCCCGCCCGCCATCAGCGGCACCACGACGCGCCGGATGGCCCGCGCCTTGGTCGCGCCGAGATTCTCGGCCGCCTCCTCGAGCGAGACATGCAGCTGCTGCAGCGCCGCGAGGCAGGAACGCAGCGCGTACGGCAGCCGCCGTACGGTGTAGGCGATGACGAGCAGCAGCCACGACGAAGCGAGCAGTCCGTCGGTGAACGGCAGCTCGACGCCGCGGAACGTGCGCAGGTAGCCGATGGCGAGCACCACGCCGGGAATGGCGAGGGCGGCGGTCGCCATGAAATCGAGCGACTTGGCGGCGGGAACGCGCGTACGCAGCATGAGGTAGGCGATCGCGGTGCCGAGCAGCACGTCGAGCCCGGCGGCGATGCCGCAGTAGAGCACGGTGTTCCAGATCATGCGCGGCGAGTCTTCGAACACGGTCGCGTAATGCTGCAGCGTGTAGCTGTCGGGAACCACGCTGAAGCTCCACACCTTGCCGAACGAGAGCAGCAGGATGCCCAGGTGCGGCGCCAGCACCAGCGCCAGCACCAGCACGATCCAGCCGTAGGCGACGGCGGTCTGCCACGGGCGCAGCCGCCGCTTCTCGAGGCCGCCGTAGCCGCGCTGCATGGTCGCGTAATCGCGGCCCCGCAATGCCAGGGCGGAAGCCCACAGCGCGGCGAGCGAGAACAGGACCATCAGCACGCCGATCACGTAGCCGATCGGGTCCTCGATGCCGATCGACGTGATGCGCAGATACGCCTGCGGGGCAAGCAAGTTGGTCTGATGGAGCACCAGCGGCGTGCCGAGGTCGTCGAACACCTTGATGAACACCAGCGCGGCGCCCGCGACGTAGCCCGGCATTGCGAGCGGGAACACGATGCGGCGGAACAGCCGCATCCCGCTCGCGCCCAGATTCTGGGCGGATTCCTCCATCGTGTTGTCGATGTTGTTGAGCGCCACGACGAGATTCATCAGGATGAACGGGAAGTAGTGCAGCGCCTCGACGAAAATCACGCCGTTCAGCCCTTCCATGATCGGCAGAGTGAAGCCGAACCACTCGCCAAGCAGCAGGTTCACCGAGCCGCTGCGCCCGAAGATGAGCTGCATCGCGACCGCGCCGACGAACGGCGGCATGATCAGCGGCAGGATGCCGAGCGTCTGGATCAGGAGCGCACCCCGGAACTCAAAGCGCACCGTGAAATAGGCGAGGGGAATGGCGATCAGCGATGCGAACACGACCGACAGCGTCGCGACGATCAGGCTGTTCCAGAACGACTCCCGCATCAGCGAAAGGCTGAAGAACGAGCCGAAGTGCGACAGCGTGAAGCTGCCGGCGCCGTCGACGAATGCGACGTAGACGACGGTGATGACCGGGACGATCAGGAAGAAAATGAGAAAAACGGCGATCAACGCCGCGACCGCAGCCTGCGGCCAGCTAAAGCCCGCGGGCGTCCGCAATCCGCCGATCAACGCCGATACCGAGACGCGCGACATGAGGCTCGCCACAGAGCTTCAGTCGCGCCGGAACACCTTGGGCACGCCGAGCGCCTTGACCGGGTCCTCGTCCCGCTTGAGGCCCATCAGCTTGACGAGCTCAGGCCGTATATTAAGCCATTCCTCGCGCGCGAGCGTCTTGCCGGCCTCGGTGCGCGCTTCCGCGAACAGCCGCGAGAACACGTAGTAGACGATGTGCGCTTCCTCGACCGGGTTCTTCGCGCGCCAGCGCTTGGCCGCGATCACGCGCCACTTGCTGCCTTCAGGGACCACCGACTGGAACTCGAACTGCGAGATCAGGTCGGCGTCGTGCGCGATCTTCGCAATCTCGTCCTCCGGCTCGGGATAGACCTTGCGCCAGGCGTCTTTCGTCTTGGTGATGTCGTCCACGGACTGGCGGAAGTACCAATACCCCGTGGAATGACCGACGACCGCTGCCTGCAACCGCGCCACCTCCCGTTCGGAATAGCCGCCGAGCGCCTGGAGCGTGTCTCCCGCCATCAGGGCGCCGGTAATGTGATGGATGAGCGCCCGGTTGGCGCCGACCAGCGGGTTGCCGAAGATGTTCTCGTCGGTCCAGAACTCCGGCGACTTCCGGCTTGCTTCAGGCGGCCCATGAGCAGAGACGCTTGCCTGAGCACATTGGCGTCGGTCAGCACGAGCGGCATCTCCTCCTTGCTGATGTTGTGCAGCAGATCGGTGAGGACGGCGAGCTTTTGTTCCTCGCGCTTCAGCTTGAGGTCCGACGCCATCTTGTAGGCAAGCGCCGAGCAGACCCGGTTGTGCAGGATATCCTGGGTCGGGTCCTGCATCTGGCGGACAGAGGCCTCGACCATCCGATCCATCACCCGCTGCAGTTCCGGAAACTGCTTCAGGTAAGCGCGCTCCCAGTCCAGGTACGGCTGCGGCAACTCGAAGCGGTCCTGCATGGTTGCCCCCGCTGCCGCGGTGACGCAACCCGCAACCAACGCTACAGCGCAAAGCAGTCGGTTCATAAGCGCCTCCGGTTCAGGCGTGCGCAAGCGGCTACTTCACCATCGCCGCGGCCTGGTTCGCGAACTCGGCCGCTTTGACGTAGTTCTTGCGCGCGGTCGAATTCCAGTATTCCTCGAGCCCGGTCAACTGCTTGACCTTCAGCGCGTCGCGCTTGGTGTCGCGAAAGAGGGCGAGGAATTCCTTGTCCTTCGATTTTGCCTCGCTCACGATCGGCGAGAACGCGAGCTCGCGCGCTTCCGCCAGCAGCTGCTCCGCCTGCGGGTTCTTCTTCCCGGCGAGCCTGGCTGCGGCCTCGTGGATCGCCTTGGTCGCCGCGGTGAGCTCCCGGTGGCGGAAGGTGATGGTCTGGTCGAAGATCGAGCTCACCACGTAGTAGCGCGTCTCGGAGAGCTCCGAGTCGAAGTTCACCTCCGCCTTGATCTTGCCGCCGAACGGATTCGGGTAGTCCCTGGGCGCCTTGGCGTAAGTCGCGGGCAGCACCGGCAGGCGGCTGATCTTGGGATCGAGCAGGAGCTGCTGGCCTTCGTCGGAAAGCGTGAAGCGGATGAACTTCCTTGCGAGGTCGGCGTTCTTCGCGTTGGCGATCAATCCGATATTGGCGGGCACGATGGCGGTGACCGAGGGATAGATGAACTCGACCGGAAAGCCCGAGGCCTTGGCCGACAGGCCGAAGAAGTCGACTACCAGCCCGATGCCGAACTGGCCGTTGTTGACGCCGTCGGGGACGCCGAAGCTGCGCTCAGTGATCGCGGCGCAGTTCCCCGTAATCATCAGGACCTGGCGCCAGCCCTTGTCCCAGCCTTCGCCCTGGAGAATGGTCTCGATGGTGAGGTGGGTGGTCCCCGAGCGCGACGGCGAGGAGATGGCCGCATGCCCGAAATAAACGGGCTTCATGAGATCGGCCCATTCCCTGGGTTCGGGCACCTTGTTGGCCTTGAGATAGCGCGTGTTCCACATCAACCCGTAGCCCGCGAGCGCCTGGCCGAGGTAATAGCCTTCGGGATCGTTCACCGGGTAGGCGCCGATCTTCTTCGGCACCGCCGGGTTGACGAGATCGGTGGCGCGGGCAAGCAGCTTTTCCTTGGCCAGCACTTCGAACGCGTCGGGGGCGGACGCCCAGAAGATGTCCGGTTTGTTGGCGGCAGGCGCCTCGCGCACGTAGGCGATCGCCGCCGACGTGCCGCGGTTCAGCACCTCGACCTTTACCCCCGGGTTGCGGGTCTCGAACGCCTTTTTGTAGACATCCGTGAGGTCCCTCGGGAACGATGTCACGATGGTGATCTGCTGCTGGGCGTGCGCCGCCGCGGCGCACAGGACCAGGTAGATTGCGGCCAGCAAGGCCTGAACAGTACGCATTGGATTCCCTCCTTCGTTTATGGTCGTTCTCCGCGCTTGCATCTGAAGATGACATCATTGCCGGTAAGACGTTTATTCCAGCTTACTAATCAAACGATAGACGGCAATTAGAATTCCGAAGCCGACGTACATCCCCAACAACGCAACAAGCATTAGTATCGCCATCTCGACGCTTATTATTTTAGCTTCAGACAGAAAAATAATCGTGCCAACGAGACCAGCGAACGAAGCAGCGATGCCAGCGACAACCTTTAGCGTTCTACTCTTTGGCATAGGTTATGCGGGTGCCGTACAGGGTAAGGTTTGCATGGTTGCATTACGGGCTCTTAGGCCGCATACCACAGTACTGCCACAAAGTGACATGCAGTGCCCGCGACAACGAACAGGTGCCAGACAAAGTGAAAGTACCGGATGCGTTCCGCCATGAAAAACACCGCACCCGCCGTGTAAGCGATACCGCCCGCAAGCAACCAGAAAAGCCCCCAATTCGGCACCAGAGTCCACACCGGCTCGATCGCGATGACGACCAACCAGCCCATCGCGAGATACACCCACGTCGAGAAAGTCGTGTAGCGAACGCCGCCGAGTGCCTTGAACACCGTCCCGACGATGGCCAAGACCCACACCAGCCCGAACAGCGTCCAGCCCCAGGCACCGCGAAGCACACCGAGCGTAAACGGCGTGTAGGTCCCGGCGATCAGGAGGTAGATCGCCGAGTGATCGAGAATCTGAAAAACCCGCTTGGCGCGATTCCGCGGCAATGCGTGAAAGAGCGTGGATGAGAGGTACAGCAGCACCATGGTGGTGGCGAACACGCTCGCGCCCACAATTCCCGCCAGATCTCCACGCTGGAGCGCAGCCGTGACGAGAATCGGGAAGGCGGCGAGCGCCGCCAGCAAGCCGATCCCGTGGCTGGCGCTGTTCGCGATCTCCTCTCCGAGAGACTGTGGCCGCTCTTCCAACTCCATGGCACCCACCATCGTAATCACACCTGCTCGGCCTGATTTTCTAGAGGAAAATAAGGAAAGCGTTCTGCCCTTCATTTTCCCTCTGCGTCCATCCTCACCCCCGCCCCTCTCCCAAGCTGAGAGGGGAGGCATTAGCTTCCCCTTCTCCACTCGGGAGAAGGGGAAGGGTTGAGGGGGGCGTCCTCTGCGGTGAGAGGTTTACTCCACGACGCCCAGCCGGCCGTTGTGGCTGCCCATGTACCACAACCGCCCGCTCGCATCGGTTACCATCTTGCGGATGCCGACGTTGTTCGAGGGCAGCTGGACGACGCGCATCTGCTCGGTCTTGGGGTCGAAGCGCACCACGGTGTCTGTGTTGATCTCGTTGACCCACACGATGCCACCACCGTCCACCGTGATCGCGTACGGGCCCGCGTCGCCGCCGGGGAGCGGATACTCCTTCACCAGCTTCATCGCGACGGGATCGAGCTTCGCCATCTTCCCGTTCCCGTAGAGCGCGACCCACAGCATGCCGTCGGGCGCGGCCGCAACGCGGCGCGGGCGCGAGCCGCGCCCCGTGTTGACCTCGCTCATCTGACCGGTCTTCGGGTCGAGCTTGCCCATCCGGTTGTCGCCCATGCGGCAGAACCAGACGTTGCCCGCCTGGTCGAGCGCGAGGCCATAGGGTCCGCCGGAGGACGGGTACTCCTTGATCGCGCCGGTTTTCGTGTCGATGCTGGCGACCTTGTCGCCGCTCTGCATCGTGAACCAGATGGTGCTCTGGTCGTCGGTGATGATGAGGGTGTGCGGCCCGCCGCCCCCGGAGGGCGTCTTGAACTCCGTCATCTTGCCGGTCGCGGGATCGAGCTTGCCGATCGTTCCGTTGCCGTTCCCGGTCGTCCACACCATGCCGTGCTTGTCCACCAGCAGGCCGTGCGGCCGGTGGCCGGAGGGCAGGTCCCATTCCTTGAAGCTCGCGGTCTTGGGATCGAAGCGCGCGACCTTGTTGCCGGTCATCACCGCGATGTAGATGGTTCCGTCGGGCGCGACTGCCGGATCGCGCGCGAAGCGCGGCGTCGGCACCGGCCACTCGCTCACCTTGCCGGAAAGATTCGGGAGCGAGCCGGGGGTGATTCCGTAGTTGGAGCCGCCGGCATGGGCGGCGGCGAACGGGATAAGTCCGAGTAACAGGAAAGCTTTGCGCTTCATGGGGCCGCTCCTACTACTTGTTCTTCCACCACGGCTTGCGCTTCTCCACGAACGCCGCGATCCCTTCCTGCCCGTCCTCGGTCTTCGCGTTTTCCACCATTGCCGCGGTTGCGACCCGGTACGCCTGGTCGAGGTCGCCGCTCACCTGCTCGTAGAAGATACTCTTTCCGGCCGCGACGACGGCGCGCGCCTTGGCCAGGATCGATCGGGCGAGGACCTGTACTTCCGGGTCGAGACGGTCTGCCGGAACCACGCGGTTGACGAGGCCCCAGGCAAGCGCCGTCGCGGCGTCGATCGGCTCGCCGGTCAGCAGCATTTCCATCGCACGCTTGCGGGAAATGTTGCGCGCAAGCGGCACGCCCGGCGTGGAGCAGAATATCCCGTAATTCACGCCCGAGGTCGCAAAGCGGGCATCGTTCACCGCAACGGCAAGGTCGCATTGGGCGACGAGCTGGCAGCCGGCGGCGAAGGCGGGACCGTGCACGCGCGCGATGACCGGCTGGGGGAGCTGCGTGAGCCCGGTCATCACACGCTCGCAACGCTCGAAGGCGTTCCTGACGAACTCCCGATCGGCGTGCTCGTGAATTTCCTTGAGATCGTGGCCGGCGCAGAACGCCTTGCCCGCGCCGGCGATGACCACGACGCGAACGGACTCGTCGCGCGCGAGATCGCGCACCGCCGACTCCAGCGCGGCGAGCAGCGCGGAGGAGAGGGCGTTGTACTGGTCGGGACGGTTGAGCGTGAGCGTTGCGATGCCGCCGGCGTCCTCGCGCAGCAGCACGTTGGCTTCGGCGCCCACGGCGGCAAGATGGATGGTTGTCATGGCGGCGCACTCCGGTTCGCGCCAGCCGTAATGCTACCGGATAATCAGGGCTTTTTCGCCGGGATCACCTTGAACGCTATTTCTTCAAGCTTTTTCGCGCGGATGCCATGTTGAAATCGCGTCAGTCGGCGACCGCTCCCAGCAATAGGCCCAGTCGAGGGATTTCCCCGCGAGCGTCACTGGTTTTTCGTCTATCCCGTGGGCAAGCGGCTGTCGGTGGCGGCGCGCGCGTTCATGGACTTCGCGCGGGTCGAGGCAAAAAGCCTGGTCCGAGACGCATTCGGGCCGCCCCTGTCGCCGGCCTAGAGAGGCTGCTAGTGGTGGCTGGCAGGCCGCTTCCCGGCGGTGAGATGCCTGGAAACCTGTTCCAGCAGATCCGATTCCTGGAAGGGCTTGCCCAGGAACGCGTTGACTCCGAGCTCCGCCGCGAGGCTGCGGTGCTTCTCCGCGGTGCGGGATGAAATGATGATGATCGGTAACTTTTGCGTGCGCGGGTCGCGGCGCACGATCTTCGCGAGATCAAATCCGTCCATGCGCGGCATCTCGATGTCCACCAGCATGATATCGGGGAGCGTGTCCTTCATCTGCTCCAGCGCATCCACGCCATCCTTCGCCGTGAGGACCCGGTAGCCTTCGCGCTCGAGCAGGCGGCCCGTCACCTTGCGCACGGTGAGCGAGTCGTCGACCACCATGACCACCGGAGCCGCGGATCGGGTGGGGGCCATCGCGGGCAGCGCCGTCGTCAGCGGCGCGGTGCGGGTCGAGCGCTGCGCCAGGAGCACGGGATTCACGATCGGCGCGATCCTGCCGTCGGCGAGCACCGTGGCCCCGACGACGCCCGGCGCGCGTGCCAGTTGCGGCCCGATGTGCTTGACGACGATTTCCTGGTTGCCCAGGAGCTCATCCACGTGCAGGGCGATGCGCTGGGCGCCGCTGCGCAGGAGGAGAACGGAATTGTAGTTCTGGATTTCGGTCGCGGCGATCGCGCCGAGCAGGTGCTGGAGGGTGTGGAGGGGATAGGGGCGATCCTGGGACTCGACGACCTTTTTCTCGTAGAGTCCGGCCATGGCGTCGGCCTTGAAGCGCAGCACCTGCTCGACCATCGCCGATGAAATGGCGAGAACGCTGCCCCCGCCCCGTACCAGAACCGCCTGCGTCACGGCGAGCGTCAACGGGAGGTAGATGGTGAACGTCGTGCCCTTGCCGCGTACCGTGGCGACATCGATTCGCCCGCCGAGGGAGGAAATCTCATTGCGGACGACGTCCATGCCGACGCCGCGTCCGGACAGCTCGGTAAGCTCCTCCGCGGTGGAAAGGCCCGCGAAGATCAGCTGCACGAGCTCGGCTTCGGTCTCGGCCTGATCGTGCCGCAGGATGCCCTTGTCGAGCGCCTTGCGGTGCAGCGTTTCGAGGTCCAGTCCGGCGCCGTCGTCGCTGACGATCACCGCCATTTCATTGCTTTCCTGCCGCAGGATGACCGTAATGCGACCGGTTTCCGGTTTTCCCGCCGCGCTGCGCGCGGCCGGAGCCTCCAGGCCGTGCACCAATGCATTGCGCAGCATGTGCTCGAGCGGCGCGCCGACCCTATCCAGCACGCCGCGGTCGATCTCGACCTGGCTGTCCTCGATTTCGAGCTCGGCTTTCTTGCCGAGCTCCCGCGCTACCTGCCGCACGACGCGGTAGAGCCGCTCGTTCAGGGTCGCGAACGGAACGGCGCGCATGCGCATGAGCTCCTGCTGCACGTCGCGGCTGGTGCGCGCCTGCTGCAATAACGCCGAATCGGATTCGCCGAGATTCTTGAGCAGGGCCTGCTGGATCGAAGTCGCGTCGTGCAGGCTTTCGCCCATCAGCCGCGTGAGTTCCTGGAGACGCGTGTAACGGTCGAACTCGAGCGGGTCAAAATCGCGGCTGCGTTCATCGAGCATCGCGGCCCGCGACTGCAACTGGCTGTCCGCCTGGATCTCGACTTCGCGCAGTTGGCCGCGCAGCCGCGTGATGCTGTCGTTGAGGTCGGCGAGGGACTGCCTGACCACCCGCAGCTCCGCCTCGATGCGGGAGCGCGCGATGCTGACCTCGCCGGACGCGTTGATCAGGTGATCGAGGGTATCGGCGTTGATGCGCAGCAGCGCGGCCGGGCTCTGCAGGGGCGGCTCGTCCCGCGGCGCCGCTTCGTGGGGGACTTCACCTCCGGAGGCCGCGACGCCTTCGGCGGGTCGATACGCGAGCGCAGCCTGGTCCTCCTGCATGCGTTCGAGGTCCAGGCTCAGCCGGTCCATCTTCGATTCCAGCTCCTCGAACAGCTCGGGCGGATGCAGGTCCGAGTTGACGGCCGCCTCGATGCGGCTTTCCATGAGGTGCGTGAGCTCGCCGAGCCGGATCGCCCCCGCCATGCGCGCGCTTCCCTTGAGGGTATGCAGGGTGCGCATCAGGGATTGCGGAATTTTCTGGTCGAAGGGACTTGCTTTCCACTCGCGCAAGTCGCTCCCGATCAGCGGCAGAAGCTCACGCGCTTCCTCGAGGAAGATCGGCAGCAGCTGGGCGTCGAGGTCATCGCGTATCTTGCGCTGCTCCTTGACCTCCGGAACCGCCGCAGGTACGGACACCGGGACACGGGCAGCCGGCGAGTCCGTCACCGTATCGGCCACTTCCTCCGGCCTCGATTCCGGTGGCTCGAGTCGAGCCGACTGGGCCTGGAGCCGGGCTGTCGAATCCCGCAGGCAGCGCAAAGCCTCCTCTGCCTGCGCGGGCGGTTCTCCCCGGGCAACCGCATCGACCATCTCCCGCAGCTTTTCGATGGCCTCCCGCACCGCGTCCACATCCCGCACGTCGGATATCAGCGGCGCGACCGGCGTCCAGTGCTCGACCGCACCGGCCAGATCGGCGATCGCCGTGAAACCGGCCGTTCGGGAACTGCTCGCGAGCGTGTGCGCCGCGCGCAGCAGCTCGTGCGACGCTTCGGCGACGGGCGAATTGCACCATCCGGCGTACTCCGCCTCGAGCGTGGCAACGTGTTGTGCGGCTTCCCCGGAGTAGACTTCGTAGAAGCCGCGCGTCAGGCGCGTGCCGCCGATCGTCACTTCCGCCAGCTCCGCCGCTGGAACGGCAGGAGCGGGTGCGATGGGTTGCTGCGCGGCGCCCGGCGCTACGGCGTCCGTTGCCGGCGCTTCCGCGGCGATTGCGGCTGTATCCTCACTGGATTTCAGGCGTTGCGCGAGCTGAGTGATGTGCCGTGCATCGATCGCGACCGGCTTTCCGGACCGTATTTGCGCGACCCAGGCGGCGAATGATGTGCTTGCCAGCGTGATCAGCTCGAGCAATCCGGGAGTGGCCGGCCGCTGCTGCTCCAGGTACTGGTTCGTGACCTGCTCGATCTGCCACGCGACCTCTCCAAGCTCCATCAGCCCCACCATGCGGCCGCTGCCCTTCAGCGTGTGGAAGCCGCGCCGAATCGCCGTCAGCGCGTCGCGGTCGTGAGATTGCTCGCGGCACCTGGGCAGCGTGGCGTCGATGGTCGCGAGCACTTCGCCCGCCTCGTCCAGATAGATTGCGAGCACCTCTTCGTTGACGGGGGGCTGCGGCGCCGCGGCCGTTTCGACTGTGTGCTCCGCGGGAGCGGCCGCGGCGGAGCCTTTCGCCGCCACCGGAACGGAGCCCGTGTCCGGCGCCGGCGCAGCGACGGCGGCGGTCCGCATCGACGCCGCGGGGGGGACCGTGATGACGGTATTGACTTCCGCGAGCGCATGAGCGGCTGGCACATCGCGTTTTTCGAATCGGCTGAAGAAGAGCCTGATCGGTTGCTCGGTGGGTTCGGCCCCGTGCAGGCACGGCTCAAGGTAGAACCCCAGGGTGCTCAGTCCTTCGGCGATCCAATCCAGATCCCAGCTGGTCTGGGTATGGCCCGCCTTCGCGCAATCCGCAATCATGCGGTCGCACACGGTCAGGACTTCCGCCGCGCGCTCGAACCGGAGGACCGCCAGCGCGCCGTGGATCTGCCGGAGGTGCGGCTTCAGCCCCGGCAGCGTGCCGCGCTTGTCCCGGTCGCGCGCGAACGCGTCGAGTACATGTTCGATGTGCCGGAGGTTCGCGAAGATCTCCCTGATGACCTGCGCGCGCAGCTGCAGTGCACCAATCCGCCGGCTCAGGTCCACGCGCAATCCCGGGGGCGGCTCCCCGCTCGACTTGCCTTTGGCGGCGTCGAGAAGCCAGCCGCCCATAATGACGATCTGCTGCTCGAGGTCCGCGGGCGGAGTGGTGAAACCGTCGATAACGCTCTCGACGAGCAGGAACGCGGACGCCATCTCCACGACCATGAACTGTTTCTGCCGGGGATAGGGGTCGGGCAGTCGCGTTGAGACGAGCACGATGACGTCGAGCAGCTTGACCAGTTGCTGGTTGCCGAGCTCGCCGGCCTTGGCCTTGAATGCGCTGACCGACTCGCGGAATCGCGCCAGGTTCTTCGGCTCTCCCGACACGTACTGCTGCCAGATATTCTTCAGCACCTCGAGCCGCGACCGCGCCTCCGCAAGCGCGGGCTGCAGCCAATCCATGTCGAATTTGATCAGACCCGACAGATCGCCCTCGGGAACGAGGACGTCGAGCTGGTAGAGCTGCCGGATGTCCTTGATCCGGGGCGCCACCGTCCGGCACTTGGCGATCACGTACAGCACTTCGCGCAGCAATGGTTCGTTCTGGTTTTTCGATCCCGAGGTGATATCGCGCATCTGGAAGTCGATCTTGTTGCACAGTCCCCTGGCATTGCCGAGCCAATCCGCATCCGACGCCTCGGACATGCCGTCGATCAGGCCCGCCGCGACCCACCACAACGCGCGTGGCTCGGGTAACTGGGGAGCGACCTGGTGCAGCGCGTCGAGCGCCTGCCGCATTTCCTTCAGGCCGCTCGATTGCTTGCGCAGCGACGCGAGCAATCCGCGCTGAAAGCGCGCCCGCTGTCTCTGCAGGTACGGCGCAAGCTCCTCCTTGGCGATGGCCTTCGTTTCGGGATGGGGCGGCGCCTGCAGCTCCAGATCGGGATAGAAGAGATCTTTTTCCGAGAAATCCGATTTGCCCTGCAGCGTCGTCAGATCGCGGTAGGCGGGATAAAGCCGCAGCGGCGCGTTGGCCTGCCCCCGGGCGAGTTCGTCGATGAATTCGCCGAGTTCGAGCACCGCCCGGTCGATGACTCCGACCGCGGACTTACTGGGCCGCGCGCCATTCAGCTTGCTGAAGGCGCCTTCGATCGTTTCGCAGAAGCGCGTCGCGCCCGCCAGCCCGACGATGCGCAGCGCGCCGCTCACCTGGTGCAATTGGCCGGGACACCCGCTCAGCACCGCGGCGTTTTCGGGCGCGGCCGCAAACTGGGCGATGCTGTCCCGAACGACCTTAAGCGCGCAGTCGACCTCGGTCTTGATCCAGGACAGGAGGGTGAGCGGGACGCCGGCCATGAAATTCCTCAGGACACCTTGAACCCCGCGACCGACTGCTTCAGCCCGTGGGCGAGCGCCGCCAGCGTTGCGGCGGAGGCGGCCGTCTTCTTGGTGCCCTCCGTCGTCATCTGCGTGACGCCGAGAATCTCCTTCATGCTGGCGGCGACCCGGGTCGCGGATTTGGCCTGCTCCTGAGTCGCGTTCGAAATCGCGCCGATGAGCTCGGCCAGCCGGTTCGAGACCTGTTCGATCTCGCGCAGCGCCCGGTCCGCTTCGTCCGCCGTCTTCGTTCCCTCGACCACGCCCTGCGTGCTGCGCTCCATCGCTTCCACCGTCTCCTGTGTGTCGCGCTGGATGCTCTTCACGATTGCGCTGATGTGTTTCGTCGCCTCCGCGGAGCGCTCCGCCAGCCGCTGCACTTCCTCGGCCACGACCGTGAACCCGCGCCCCGCTTCGCCCGCGGATGCCGCCTGGATCGCCGCGTTCAGCGCGAGCACGTTGGTCTGCTCCGTGATGTCGGAAATCAACTGGACGATCTCGCTGATCTCCTGCGAGCTCTCCCCGAGGCGCTTGATGCGCTTGGACGTCCCCTGGATCTGCTCGCGGATGTCGTTCATGCCGCGGATGGCGTTCTGCACGGCCTGCGCGCCCTTCTCCGCCGCGTGCAGCGACGATTGAGCCACCTTGGCGGAATCGCCCGCGCGTTTCGAGACGTCGTTTATCGACTGCGCCATGTGCACCACCGATTGGCCGGTCTGCTGGATCTCCGCGGCCTGCTTCTGCGCTGCCTGCAGCAGCTGGCTCGTTACGGTCTGTGCGCCCTGCGTGGCCGACGTGACCTGTATCGCCGCCTCGTTGATGCCCTTCACCAGGCGCAGCATCTCGCCGACGGCGTAGTTGATGGAGTCTGCGATCGCCCCGGTAATGTCTTCCGTCACCTTGGCGCGCACCGTCAGGTCGCCGTTTGCCAGACTGCTGATCTCGTTCAGCAACCGCAGGATGGCGTCCTGGTTGGCGCGATTCTGGCGCTCGCTGTCCGCCGCGCGGCGCAAGCTGTCGTCGAGGTAGGTCTTGCCGAGGAGGAGCAGGCTGCCGAGCGCGAGCAGCGCACTGAGAACAGCTCCCCAGACATAGTAGCGCTGCGCGCCCGTCTCCTGCTGGTAAGCGGCGGCGAGCTCGATCGGCGAATTGAGCAGAGCTTCGCTTGCGCCGAATATGTCACGGCTCGCCTGCTTGGCGCGCGCGAGTGCCTGCATGTTGTCGAGAATGGCCTGCACGCCGGCGGCGAATGGCACGAACAGCTTCTCCAGATCCCGGGCGCGGCCCTTGACCTGCTCGTCCGAAATGGGCGTCACGCCCTCCACTTTTCCCTCGCCCAGCAGCGCTTTCAATATGCTCAGGTAGCGGCGGGTGTTGCTTCCCAGCTGCAGGGCCACCTGCGGATTCGGGTTGTCGGTGGAGAGCAGCCGTGGCGCATTGATGAAGTCGAAATTCGCGCTGTCGGCGAAGAGCTGATGCGCGAAAGTGACGGTGCTGTAGCGTTCGCGAGCGTCCCGCGCGGCGACCATCAGCTCCAACGCCCGCAACGAAAGCTGCGGAGCGGTTCGCGCGATCATCTCTTCACGCTTGCGCAGCTCGATCAGGTTCTTTTCCTGCGCCAGAATGAGCTCGATGTTCTTTTGCACGGGGCCCCATTGCTTGTCGAGCGCCTGCAGCGCCGGCTGAATCGCTTCCGCGGAGGCTTCAACCGTCACGCCGAACCGGGTGCCTCCCCGCGCGAGCAGCTGCAGGTTTTCGACGAACTGATCCTGGCTGCGTCCGAGCTGTGCAAAAGCCGTTGCGCTGCCCTGTACGGCCTGCTGGGCGCTGTTCGCGATCCGTTGCGAAAGCATCTGCATCTCGGTCGCGGTCGAAAGGTACTGCGCATTCTGGGCGGCCTGGCGGGCATTGAAATAGACGCACACGGCGCCCGCTGCGAGGAAGAGAATCACCAGAGCGATCAGGATCGGCACCTGCCGGCTCGTGGCGCGGCGCCCGCTTCCCGGCAGCGCGCTGCTTTGGGCTCTCGTCGGCGTGGCTGCGCTGGGCTGGCTGCTCGCGCGCGCCCGGGCCCGGTTCCGGTCAGCCTCTTGAGCGGCACTGGGGCTGCGCGCCGCTGAAACATTGATGGTGCTTGCGTTGGTTGCCATAGGACGTCCTTTGGTTGTATTCATGATGCAACACCCAGAAAGTCGGGATGCCGTACAAGCTGAGGGACGTCGAGCTCCTTCCACTCTCCGCCGTCCGGGTCGGTAAATTCACCCTTCACCCAGGGCTTCTCCCCACCGCCGCCGGGGCGTTGCCGCAACTGTTCCGGGCTGCGCAAGCCGAGCGAGCGGTCGATCAGCAACGCGCTGCCGCTGCGGAATCGCTCGCCGATCAGAAGCAACCGCGACTGATCGGTAATCGGCGCCGCCCGACCGCCCGAAAAAGCGCAAAAGTCGACGACACTGTAGAGAATGCCCCGGATGTTGGTCATTCCCTTGAACCACGCACGCGTGAGCGGGACCGGAGTGATCGCGGGCACGGGTATGACTTCGCCGGCGTCGGCGAGATCGATCAGCCATTTGTCAGGGCCGACCTGGACGCCGAGTTTCGAAGTCGCACGGCCAGATTCCCCGCTGCGCAGGCGCTCCGCCAGCTCGCGCTGGTAGTCCCGCAGTGACGTTCTCTCCGCCATTACTCGAGCGCCGCGATCTTCGCCAGCAGATCGGCCTGGCTGACCGGCTTCACGATGTAGTCCTTCGCTCCCTGCCGCATGCCCCACAACCGGTCCGTTTCCTGCCCCTTGGTCGTGCAGATGATCACAGGGATATGCTTGGTGCTGGCGTCCTTGCTCAGCTCACGCGTTGCCTGGTAGCCGTTCTGTCCAGGCAGGACAATGTCCATCAGCACCAGGTCCGGCTGGAGCTGCCTGGCCTTGGCGATCGCCTCCTCTCCCGATTCGGCGGTGGAAACGTGGTACCCCTTCTTCACCAGGATGTCGGTCAGGTACTTCTGGTCGGTCGGAGAATCTTCCACGACGAGGATGTTGCGTATCGGCATGAAATGGCGCCTTTCAGGATGGGTCAGGTTGATCGACGGATTCCTTCACGTAATCGTTTACGGCCCCGATCAGCCCTTCCCGGGTGAAAGGCTTGGTCAGGTAGCGGTCCGAGCCGGCGAGCCGGCCGCGTGCGCGATCGAATACGCCGTCCTTGCTCGACAGCATGATTACCGGAGTGGATTTCAGGACCGGGTTCTGCTTGATCAACGCGCAGGTCTGGTAGCCGTCGAGCCTGGGCATCATGATGTCGACGAAGATGACCCGCGGCTGGTGGTCGCTGATCTTCGCGAGCGCGTCGAACCCGTCTTCGGCCAGGATGACCTCGAAGCCGGCCTCGCGCAGAAACAACTCGGCGCTGCGGCGAATGGTGTTGCTGTCGTCGATGACGAGGACCTTGACCGGCCCCGCTGACGGATTATTCAAGGAGGTCGCCCCCATACGCGTGAGCCGGCCCGTTCAGGTGGCATCTCTCCGCCAAGACTCAGCGTTCACCCCCTTAGGGGCTTATTCCTGGCGGATCAACTGAGGAACCTCGCCGGCGGCTTCCTGTTCCCCCTCTCTGTTTCAACAATGTTTCTAGACCATAAATTTATTTCGAGTCAGTATATTACATAATGTTGTTAACGTCGAATAAAACCAATCTCCAGGCGAAAATCAACACGTTGCGTGATGCGGGGGCGTACCCGGGGGCAGCCTTCCAGCACAGTCGGTACTTGCCGATCCCGGGCGGGCTCCGTCCGCGGGCGGCCGTAGAGCGCGGAGCGGCCCGACGCGACCGTGGAAACCTGGGGTACCGCTTCCGCAATCCCGGCAGCAGCTCGGCAGGAAATCCCGCCAAATCAGCGGCAGACTTCGGTCACCAGGGCCGACTGCTACCTTGACACGCACGCCAGGGCAGGGGAAGGCAATCCGGCACAGCGACCCGCAGATCGCGTGCTAGGATGGCCGCTTCCACGAGAAGGGAGAGCTCGTGAAGCTCTACATGACGGAGACCTCGGGCAACGCGTACAAGGCGCGCCTGCTGCTCTCGATGCTGAACGTTCCGTTCGAGAAGGCGATGATCGACGCGCGAAGCGGCGAGCACAAGAAGGAGCCGTACCTGAAGATCAACCCGCGCGGACAGGTGCCGGCGCTGGAAGTCGGGGGGCGCGTCTACTGGGGATCGACTGCCTGCCTCATCTACGTTGCGCGCAAGCACGGGGGCGACCCATGGCTGCCGACCGATCCCGCGGGGGCGGCGGAGGTGGCGCAGTGGCTCGAGCTCGCGCAGAACGAACTGCACTACGGCTTGCAGTGGGCGCGTGGCGTGAAGACCGGCATCCGCAAGCTCGGCAGCTACGACGAGTATCGGGGCTACGGCGAGGCCGGCCTCGGCGTGCTCGAGGGCCGGCTCGGGAGCAATGAGTGGCTGGCACTCGGCCGGCCGACGATCGCCGACGTCGCCTGCTACGCGTACGTTTCGGTGGCGCCCGAAGGCGGCTTCGAGCTCGGGAATTACCCGGGCGTGAGGGCGTGGGCCAGGCGTTTCGAGGCGCTGCCCGGCTGGGTGAAACGGCTCTGAACCCGGGCCATGCCGGACTTCCGCTACGGCCACGCAGCCGCGAAGAACTGGAAGGACGCGGCGGAAGCCTGCATCGCGCAGATCGGCCGGGGCCCGGCGAGCCTCGGGTTCCTCTACGTGACGGATCTGCTCGCCGACCACCTCGGCGAGATCCTGGCGCTGTTCCGGGACCGGACCGGCATACGCCACTGGGTCGGCACCGTCGGCATCGGCGTCTGCGCGACCGGCCGCGAGTATCTCGACGAGGCGGCGATCGCGGCGATGACCGGCGATTTCGAACCCGACTCCTTCCGCGTGTTCTCCGGGGTGGCGAGCGCCGCCGACGTCGACAACATCGCGCTCAAGTGCGGCGGGGTGGCGCCGAATTTCGCGATCGTCCACGCCGATCCCTACAACCGGCACATCGCCGACCTCGTGAGCCGCCTGGCCGGGAAGGTGGAAAGCGGGTTCCTCGTGGGCGGGCTCACCAGCTCGCGCCGGCAGAACCTGCAAGTGGCGGACGGCGTGGTGGAAGGGGGGCTCTCCGGGGTGTCGTTCGCGGACAGCATCACCGTCGCCACGCGGCTGACGCAGGGCTGCTCTCCCCTCGGGCCCAAGCATCTCGTCACCGCCAGCCAGCACAACGTCATCATCCAGCTCGACGGGCGGGCCGCCCTCGACGTGTTCCGGGAGGACATCGGCGAAACCCTCGCCCGCGATCTCAACCGCGTCGGCGGCCAGATCTTCGCGGGGCTGCCGATCGCCGGCAGCGACACCGGCGACTACCTGGTGCGCAATCTGGTGGGCATCGATCCCGCCAACCGGCTGATTGCGATCGGCGAGCTCCTGCAGCCGGGGGCGAGCGTGATGTTCTGCCGGCGCGACACGAAGACCGCGAGCGAGGACATGAAACGCATGCTCGACAGCATCCGCAAGGGCATGTTCTCGCGGCCGCGCGGCGGCGTGTATTACTCCTGCATCGGGCGCGGAGCGAGCCTGTTCGGGCCGGATTCCGGGGAGCTCAGGATGATCCGCGAGACGCTCGGCGAGTTCCCGCTGGTCGGCTTCTTCTGCAACGGCGAGATCTCGCACAACCGGCTCTACGGCTACACCGGCGTGCTCACGCTCTTCGTATGACGCCGCT
>JBOIEM010000170.1:0-5897 GCA_050741115.1 Burkholderiales bacterium | reverse complement strand
TTGGCTCCGCTCCGCTGTCGGCGAACGACATCGCCCAGATCAAGACCATGAGCGGGACCGTGATGGTCGAACGCGGATCCCAGCGCATCCTGGCGAGCGCCGGCATGAAGCTGCAGCAGGCGGACGTCATCCGCACCGGCATCGACGGCTCGGTCGGCATCACCTTCGTCGACAACACCTTGATGTCCACCGGCCCGAACAGCTCGCTCTCGCTCGACCGGTTCTCCTTCAATTCGACCACTCACGAGGGCAAGCTCGACGCTTCCCTTCGCAGCGGCACGCTTTCCGTGATCTCGGGCAAGATCTCGAAGCAGTCGCCGGAAGCGATGACGGTCCGGACGCCGGCCGCGATCCTGGGGGCGCGCGGCACGGAGTTCTTCGTTCAGGTCGTTCCCCTCAACTAGCGTCCCCCGCGCATGCGACGCGCATTGCGCGCCGGCGTAGCTGCCGCGGTCGCGGCGTTGCTCGGCGCGTGCGCGTCCGCGCCGAATACCCGCGAGCTGGTCGTGCTCGTGCCCGACCCGGGCGGCACGACTGGAGCGGTCGTCGTCACCAATCCCCGCGGCGGTAGCACGGTGCTGGACAAGCCGTACACGGCGGCGCTCCTCGAGAAAGGCGCGCCCGCCGCGCCGCCTCCGGTGGCCCGCGAGCAGGTAGGGAAGCTCTTCACGCACGCCATCGCCGCGCAACCGGAGCGCCCGACCTCGTTTCTCCTCTATTTCCTGGGAGACTCCGACGAGTACACGGCGGAATCGAAGGACGCGTTCGAAAAGGTATTCGCGGAGGTCGCGCGCCGGAAGGTGGCGGAAATCGCGGTGATCGGCCACACCGATCGCGTCGGCCCGGTAGAATACAACGACACGCTGTCCCTCAAGCGCGCCGAGCGCGTTCGCAGGGATTTCGTGGACCGCGGAATTCCCACCAGCGCCATCCACGTCGCTGGTCGCGGCGAGCGCGAGCCGATCGTGCCGACCGCCGATGACGTCAGCGAGCCTCGTAATCGACGGGTGGAAATCAACGTCCGCTGATCTCGCTGCCGAGCCAGCGAACGACGAGGATCGTCACGTCGTCCGCCATTTCCGCTCCCGCGGAGAACCTGCGAACCTCGCCGTTGATGGCGTTCACGCGCTGCGCCGCGGTCAGCCCCGCGGGCATCGTCGCCAGCAGCCGGCCGAGCCGATTCCGCCCGAACAGCTCCGCGGCGGGATTCATTGCCTCCGCCACGCCGTCGCTCACCAGGACCAGCGACTCGCCCCGCGCCATGCGCGTGTGCTCCGTCTCATACGGGAAGTTCTCCAGAGTGCACAGCGGCGGTCCCGCGCCTTCGAGCCGCCCGACGCTTCCGCCCTCCGTGCCAACCACGCAGGGCGGCTCGTGCCCGGCATTGCAATAGGCAAGCTCCCCGGTCTCAACATCGAGCATGCAGGCGACCAGCGTCACGAACAGGAACTCGGGGTTCTCGCGCGTGATCTCGACGTTGGCCTCGGCCATCGTCCGGCCGAGGTCGGGCAGGCTGCGCAACGCGGCGCTCTTGTAGAGCGCCTTGGACAGCGCCATGAAGATGCTCGCGGGCATGCCCTTGCCCGAGACATCGCCCACCAGGAAGCACAGGCGTGACTCGCCCACCATGAAGAAGTCGTAGAGATCTCCTCCCACTTCGCGCGCAGGCTCCATGCTGGCGTGCAGGTCGAAACGCCGTTCGCCGGCGAACTCGAGAGCCGGGACGGGCAGCATGCCGATCTGCACGCGGCGCGCGGCCTCCAGCTCGCCCGCCATCCGCGCGGCCGCCTCCCGCTCGGCCTGGAGCTCGCGTTGCAGAAGCTCCCGCTGGCGCGCCGACTCGGCGAGCGTCGCGCGCAGCAGCCCGCCGAACACGAGGTTGAGGTCGATGAGCGGCGCGGCCGCATCGAACAGCACGCCGGTGTAGCGGAACAGCGCCATGCCGAGCACGAGCAGCCCGCCCGTCGCCGCGGCTAGGATGAGCGAGGAGCGCACCGGCGAGAGCGCCGGCACCGCGAAGACGAGCACGCCGCCGAGGATCACGATCAGCGCCGCCTCCGTCCACCGCGCCCAGCGCGGGCGCCCGAGAAGGTTGTCGTCGAAAATGTTCTCGAGCACCTGGGCGTGGACCTCGATGCCGTACATGCGATCGCCGAGCGGGGTCGCCTGCTGGTCGAGGAGCCCGATGCCGGTCAAGCCGAACAGCACCAGCTTGCCGGCGATTCTCTCGGCGTCGACCGTGCCGGCGAGAACGTCCGCCGCCGACACGAAGCGCGCGGGGTCGTGCGGTCCGAATCGCACCCAGATATGTCCGTCGGCCTCGGACCGGATGCGGACGTCCCCGATCTCGATCGACTCGACGCCATGCGCGCCGGTGCGAATCACGAATGCCGCTTGCCCCACGCCGACGCGAAGCGTCTCCAGGCTGAGCGAGGGGAAGGGGGCGTTGGCGACGGCGGCAATCAAGGGGATGCGGCGCACGACGCCGTGCCGCACGTCGGCGCTCAGCAGGCCGCGGCTCGTCGCCGCGCCGTCAATCGGCCCGATGCTCGCCAGCGCGGAGGGAAAATGCCAGAGCCAGGGCAGCGGATTGCCCTGCACGCGGAACAGTGCAGCCGAGCGCGGCGCCGCCCCTTGCCCGTGCTCGTAGGTCCCCGCGACTCCCAACACGGCCGGCAGCCGCATGATGGCTGCGGCCAGCACCTCGTCGTTGCTCAACAAGCCCTTCAACTGGAGGGCGAGGGCGTTCCCGATATGGGGGATCGACTTGGCGATCGCGTCCGGGGAGAGCCGGTCGGGCTCGGCGAAGATGACGTCCACCCCCACAGCGAGCGGGCGGTACTCGGCGAGCCGGTCGAAAACACGCGCGACCAGGGTGCGCGGCCACGGCCACTGGCCGAGCTGCGCGAGGCTCTTCTCGTCCACTGCGACGATCACCGCCGGGGCCGACACGCGGCTTCGCGGCATCATCCACTGGTAGGCGTCGAACCAGGCGTTGCGCAGCCAGGACTGGAGGGGCGTGTCGGCGAAAAGGTGCAGGCTGGCAAGGGCGGCCGCGAGGGCCGCACCGAGGAGGCGCGGACGCAGCAGCCGCCGGCTCCACGCGGGGACGGTCGCTGCTGCGTGCGGCCGGGCGCTCACGCGGTCACGCGCCTATCGAGCTTTCGGTAGATGACTGGCGGCACATTCGTCCTGCGCTCGCCGCAAGGTTCAGACGGCGATCTCCAGGCCGTCGTAGGCGCTGGAGATGCGCAGGGTGTGGTCCGTGCGGGTGATCTCCTCGAGCCGGAGGGTCTCCTGCAGCACCGAGGCGATCTTCGCGTCGTCGTGGACGGGCTCGTGGTGATAGATGCAGAGGTGCTTGGCGCGGGCGAGCTGGCATAGCTCGACGCCGACGACGTTGCTCGAGTGGCCCCAGTCCTCCTTGACGGAAACCGTGTCCAGCATCGAGTACATGGCGTCGAAGATCACCAGGTCGGCGTTGCGGAAGAACTCGACTACCTCCCGGGTCGAACCGGCATCGTCGGTCTTGTGATCGGAGTCGGTCGAGTAGACGACGACCTTGCCGCCGCGCTCGAATCGGTAGCCGTAGGAGTCGCCGCTGTGCAGTTGCCGCTTGGGCGTGACCTCGAGGCCGGCGAGGCGCACGCGCCGGCCCGGCTCGAGCCGCACGAACTCGATTTTCGCCGAGAGCCCGGAAAAGTCGACCGGAAAGCACGGCGCCGAATGCTGCTTGCGAAAGGCCTCTTCCATGCCGGCGTGGCAGCCGTAGATCACGACGCGGTTTCCCGGAATGTATACGTGGGGGAGGAAGGGGAACCCCATGATGTGATCCCAGTGCAGGTGGGACATGAAAACGTGGAAGGTGCAGGGCGTGCCCGGACCTTTGCGCGCGAGCACCTCAAGGCCGAACGGACGCACGCCGGTGCCGAGGTCGCACAGCACGTGCTCCTCCGTGCCGATGTCGAGCTCGACGCAGGAGGAGTTGCCGCCGTAGGTGTGGGAGATCGCAAAGGGCAGATCGCGCCGGACGAACGCCTCGACCTCGGCCCGGGTCTTCAGGTTCCGGCTCGCTGCCGCGAGCAGCGCCTCGACGATCCTGGTCCTGATGTTCTCCGCGGTAAGGGAGACCGGCAGCGAGCCGCGCGTGCCCCAGAAACGTACGCGCATCGCCGGCTATCCGGTATGGGACATGGACGCCGCCTTGGGGGAAAGGGCGCGCAACGCGTCCGGCACCGAGTCGAAGATGTCGAAAACGAGCGTGAACCGGCTAATCTCGAAAATCTCGCGCACCACCGGCTGCAACGCCACCGCGACGAGCCTGCCCTTACGGGCGCGGACCTCCTTCGCGGAGATCATAAGCACGCGCAACCCCGCGCTGCTCACGTACTCGAGGCGCGACAGGTCGAGCACCACCTGGTCGCGGCCCGCGGCGCAGTGCTCGAGATGGGGCAGCAGCGCCGCCTTGAAGTCCTCGGCGTTCGTGTAGTCGATGCGTCCCCTGGCCGCGACTACGAGGACGTCCGCATAGCGCACTGCGGTGACTTCCACTTCGTGTTCTCCTGGTTGGCGGCGCGAGAAAAGCCGGCAGCGGGTCCGCGGGGGCGCACTGCCTGGGCGTGATTGTATCCGATCAGGGGGCGCGCGCAGGAAACCGCCAGTCACGCGCCGGGAGGCGGACGGGGATCCCGCGGAAGCTCGCGGTCAACGACTTCATACTCGGTTGTCAGGTAGCGGGATTCTTCCTCCCGCTTGATCCGGCGCCGCAGCCACCAAATCCGGGTGAGGAAGACCGCGGCCAGCATGGCGCCCGCGACGAGCGCCGCGGCGAGGAAGAAGAAACCGAGCAGGACGAGCGCCAGCGCCACAACGCCGACGACGATCCGCTCCATGATCGCGGCCGCCGACGGGAGGGCCCGCCTCGGGGCCCTATCCGGATCGTCTCTGGTCATCGGTAGGAGCGCGCCATGGATTGCACGGGTTGCGGATGCGGCGGAGGAACGGCCCCTAATCGGCCTTGATGCCCGCATCCTTGATCAGGCCGGCCAGCCGCCTGGATTGCGCCTGCATGTGCGCGGAGAACTGCTGCGGCGTGTTGGCGATGATTTCATAGCCGGCCGGCGCGAGCCGCTCGCGCAGGTCGGGCGAGTTCAGCGCGCGGATGAAATCCGCATGGAGCTTCGCAACGACGGGAGCAGGGGTCGCCGACGGCACGACCGCGCCGAACCAGCTGCTGATTTCGTAGCCGGGGAGGGCGGCCTCGGCGATCGTCGGCAGCTCGGGCGCAAGGGGCGAACGTTTTCCGCTTGCCATGGCGAGGGCGCGCGCCTTGCCGGATCGGGCGAGCGGCAGTCCCGTCGTCGTGCCGACCAGCATCATCTGGACATCGCCCGCGAGCATTGCGCCGATCGAGAGCGCGCTGCCCTTGAACGGAACGTGCACGATGTCGACGCCCGCCATGCGCTTGAACAGCTCCATGCCGAGGTGGAACGCGCTGCCGTTCCCCGAGGACGCGTAATTGAGCTGACCCGGCCTCGCCCTGGCGACTGCAATCAGCTCCTGCACGCTCGCGGCCGGCAGCGAAAGGTGCACCAGCAGCACGTGGTTGACTGCCGCAGTCATCGTGACCGGCGCAAAATCGCGCTGCGTGTTGTACGGGGCCTTGGGGAAGAGCAGCGGGTTCGTGACCAGCGTGGCCTCGGTGCCGGTGAGCACCGTGTATCCGTCGGCCGGCGCTTTCGCTACGATCTCGGCGGCAACGAACCCGGATGCGCCGGGGCGGTTGTCGATCACCACCGGCTGGCCGATGAACTCCATGAGCTTCGCCCCGATGGCGCGGTTCAGCGTGTCGTTGGCCCCTCCCGGGGGCGAGGTCACGACGAAGCGGATCGGCTTGG
>JBOIEM010000169.1:0-11020 GCA_050741115.1 Burkholderiales bacterium | reverse complement strand
GTTGCCGCCCACCATGCGGCGCATGCCCCGGGCGCGCTCGATGAACTCGCGGCTTCCACAGAGTATGGAGCCCACCGGCGCGGACAACCCCTTCGACACGCAGAAGCAGACCGAATCGGAATATTGGGCAATTTCCCTGGGCGCGCAGCCCAAAGCCATCGCCGCGTTGAAGATGCGCGCGCCGTCGAGGTGCACCGCGACGCCGTTCTCGCGCGCGAGCCCGTGGACCGCCTGCATGTGCGGGAGCGGGAGCACCGCGCCCCCTGAGCGGTTGTGGCTGCTCTCCATCCAGACGAGGGCGGTTCCCATGTGGTGGCGCGTATGGGGCCGGATCGCCTCGCGAAGCAGATCCACGTCCATCGCGCCGCGGCGGCCGGGGATGCCGCGGTAGAACAGGCCCGCGACGCCCGCGATCCCGCCGAGCTCGGCATTCAGTGTGTGCGAGCCGTCTTCCAGCAGCACTTCACCGCCGCGCTGGGCGTGCGTCAGCATCGCGACGAGGTTCGCCATGGTGCCGCTCGGCACGAAGGCGCCGGCTTCCTTGCCGGTGCGGCTGGCGGCGAGCACCTCGAGTTTCTTCACCGTTTCGTCGCCGTCGCGCGAATCGTCGCCGAAGCTCGCCTCGCGCATGGACTCGAGCATCGCCTCGGTGGGGCGGGTGACGGTGTCGCTTCTGAGATCGATCACGTTCAGGCGCTGAACCCGAAGATCCGAAGTCCGCATTCTAGCGCGCGGCGAGAAGAAAGTCGGCGACCTCGCGGAAGCCCGCCCCGCCGGCCGCCCGGGTTACGTAGCGGGGCTCGTGCGCGAGCCGGCCGGCAAAATCGCGGATGTTGGCGACGCCGACCGAGTGCGGGAAATACTCGAACATCGGCGCGTCATTGGGCGAATCGCCCACGAACACGAAGGCCCCCCGGGCGCTGTCGAGGTCCGTTCGCAGCTCTTCGCGCATCAGCCTGCGCGTCGCGGCGAGCTTGTCGTAGGAACCGAACCAGCCGTTGACGTGGATGGAGCTCACCTTGGCGGTTAGCCCGCGCGCCTGCATCAGCGCGACGATGCGGTCTACCGCTTCGCGCGGCAAGCGCGCCACGTCCTCGCAGTAGTCGATCGCAAGGTCGGTTTCGCGGTAGTGCTGGTCGGCGGCGATGGCGCAGCCCGGGACCGTCCGCACGATTTCCGCGCCGATCGCCTGCAGCCGCTCGCGGTTCGCCGCGCGGGACGCGGCGTCGTCCGCGTATGCACGACTCATCACGCGAGCGGCGCGGTCGTAGCGGAAGTGGAACGCCCCGTTCTCGCCGACCACGGCGGCAACCGGCCACATCCGCGCAATGTGGTCGCACCAGCCGGCGGGGCGCCCGGTGATCGGTACGACCGGGAGGCCCGCCCGCTCCAGGCGCTCCATCGCCGCGTAAGCGTCCGCGGTCAGCCTGCCGCCGGTGGTGAGCGTGTCGTCGATATCGCAAAACACGCCGCGGATGCCGCGGCGTGCCTCGAGCGGAAAATCACTCAGCGGCAGCATGGATGCAGCGGTCTCACCGGTCGAGTCACGATTCACGCTGTTCGTGCTGCGCGCAAGCAGCCATCAGCGGCACACTTCCTCGCCCGCCGGCGGCTCGGGCCGCGCGCGGAAACCGAAGCGCTGCGCGACGGTCCCCGAGCGGATCGGTTCGACTCTCACGCTGGCGCCGCGGAATCTCAACCACAGCGGCGCCTCGCGCCCCTCCTGCAGCCGGCTCATCAGCTCGTCGAGCGCGTCCTCGGCAAGCGGCGCGCCGGCGGCGTCGGTGAAATACGGAAGCAGCCGGTCGAGGTCCCGGTCGTGGACCGCGCCGATGCCGTGCTCGGTATCGAGCAGCGCCGCGCCGGTCTCGTCGATCCAGGCGCCGTTGATGGCGGATACCGGGCTGGCGGTGCTCGTCTCGAGAGCGAGCGGCGCCCCGCCGGCGCTTGCGACGCGATAGACGTGCGGCGTGTAGTCGAGCGCGACGAATACGCGCTGCGGGCCGTTCTGAAAGAACCAGCAGCCGCGCTCGTCACGCGCGTAATTGCGGCCGATGAACTCGGTGACGAGGCGGTTCGATATCCGGTCGCCCTTTATCAGCCACTGCCCGCGCCGGTCGAGGGCGAGCCAGCCGTAGACCGCAGGCACGTTCGGCCATTTGGCCATCCCCCGGAGGACGATCTCATCCATGAATCGAATCTGCCTCGGGGATACGGCCGGGCCCCGGCGGAGACCGCGCCACCGCCCGCTAGTCACCCGTCACGAGTCACGCCTTTATTACTCCTCAGCATGCGCCGTCTTGGCGTGCTGCTCCGCGAGCGTCTTCTGGACGCCGGGCGGCACCGGCTCGTAGCGCGCGAACTCGATGGTGTAGGAGCCCTGGCCCGCCGTGACCGATTTCAGCCGCGCCAGGTAGTTGCTCAACTCCGACAGCGGCGCCTGGCCCTTGATCACGAGCGTGCCGGGCGCGAGCGAGTCGGTGCCGGAGAGCTGGCCGCGCTTCGAGGAGAGGTCGCCGGCGATGTCGCCCATGCTCGCTTCCGGCGCGGTGATCTCGATATTGACGATGGGCTCGAGCACGATCGCCCGCGCCTTGCTGATGGCATCCATGAACGCGCGCTTGCCCGCGGCGATGAACGCGACTTCCTTGGAGTCGACATCGTGGTACTTGCCGTCATAGACGATGACGCGCACGTCGTGCACGGGATAGCCCGCCACCGGCCCCGCGTCCAGCACCTGCCGCACGCCCTTCTCCACCGCGGGTATGAACTGGCCCGGGATGGCGCCGCCCCTGACCTGGTCCACGAATTCGAACCCCGCGCCGCGCTTCAGGGGCTCGACCTTGAGGAATACCTCGCCGAACTGGCCCGCGCCGCCGGTCTGCTTCTTGTGCCGGTGATGGCCCTCGGCGCGGGCGGTGATGGTTTCGCGGTAGGGGATGCGGGGCGGCTTGGTCGAGACTTCGACGTTGTACTGCTTGGCCATGCGCTCGAGGATATAGCGCATGTGCAGGTCGCCGAGCCCGCTGATGACGGTCTGGTTGAGGGTCGCGTTGTGCTCGACCTTGAAGGTGGGGTCTTCGGCGGAGAGCTTGTGCAGCGCGTCCGATATCTTCTGCTCGTCGCCCCGGCGCTTGGGCTCGATCGCAAGCGCATACATGGGGGTCGGGAATTCGAGCGGCACGAGGCGGAGCTGGTCCTCGTCGTGCGAGTCGTGCAGCACGGCGTCGAAATGGATCTCGTCCACCTTGGCGACGGCGCCGATGTCGCCCGGCACGAGCGCATCGGTCTCGACGAAGTCCTTGCCTTGCAGCAGGTAGGCGTGGCCGACCTTGAACGCCTTGCGGCCCTCGCCGATGAAGAGCTGGGAATCCTTGGTGATCGTGCCCTGGTGCACGCGGAACACCCCCACCTTGCCGACGTAGGGATCGATCATCACCTTGAACACGTGCGCGATCACGTGCTTCTTCGGGTCGGGCTCGGCGCGTACCGGCTGTGCCCTGTCGCCCGTGCCCTTGACGAGCTGGGGCGCGTTGCCTTCGGTCGGATTGGGCATGAGCTTCACGATGATTTCGAGGAGCTCCGCGACACCGGCGCCGTTGCGCGCCGAGACGAAGCACACCGGGATGAGGTGGCCCTCGCGCAGGGCCTTCTCGAACGGCGCGTGCAGCTCCTCGGGCGCGACCTCGCCCTTCTCGAGGTATTTCGCCATCAGTTCCTCGTCCACCTCGACGACCTGGTCCACCAGCGCGCTGTGCGCTTCCTCGACCGAAGAGAAGTCCGCCGCGCCGGCAGGATTGAAGAAGCAGTCCACGACCCGCTTGGCCCCATCGGCGGGCAGATTGATCGGCAGGCACTCCCGGCCGAACGCGGCCTGGATCTTGGCGAGCAGCGCGGGCAGATCCACGTTCTCGGCGTCGATCTTGTTGACGATGATCATGCGGCAGAGATCGCGCCGCCGCGCCCACTGCATCATGCGGTTGGTGATCATCTCGACGCCATTCTGGGCGTTCACGACGATGGCCGCGGTTTCCACGGCGGGCAGCGCTCCGATGGCGCGCCCGATGAAATCGGGCAGGCCCGGGGTGTCGATGAGGTGGATGCGCGTGTCCCGGTGCTGCAGGTGCACGACGGACGCGTTGAGCGAGTGCTGGAACTGCTTCTCGAGGGGATCGAAGTCGCAGACGGTAGAGCCCTTCTCGACCGTTCCCGTGCTGGTGATTGCCCCGGCCCTGGCGAGGAGCGCCTCGGCGAGCGTGGTCTTGCCGGAGCCGCCGTGGCCGGCGAGGGCGATGGTGCGGATCGCTTCAGGGGAAAACTTGGGCATAGCGGAATCCTCCGACCCGCGTTTCACAGGCGTGACTTGGGGGTCAGCCGAGTATAAACGGGGGCCAGCAGCGGGTTCAAGCCAACCCCGATCGGGCTGCCTCTGCGTTTAAGTGATAGACAGCGCGGCGTTATACTCGCCCGCCATGGCCTGGAGCGCGGAGAGCAGCGATGAAGAGCTCATGCTGCGTTATCGAGACGGGGATGCGGGGGCCTTCGATCAGCTTTATGCGCGCCACAAGGGCGGGCTGTACCGCTACCTGCTGCGGCAGTGCCGGAGCGCGGCGGCGGCGGAGGAGCTGTTTCAGGAGGTGTGGATGAACCTCATTCGCGCGCGGGCTGCGTATACGGTCAAGGCGCGGTTCACGACCTACCTCTATCGCCTCGCGCATAACCGGCTGATCGATCACTACCGCAAGGTGAGCCGGGTCGCCGAGGCGTCGTTCGAGGGCGAAGACGGCGAGATGATCGTGGATCCGCCCGACGAACGCGAGCGGCCGCAGGATGAGACGCTCGACGCGAAACGGCAGGCCGAGCGGCTGCTGGCGCTGATTGCCGAGCTGCCCGAGGCGCAGCGCGAGGCGTTCCTGCTGCAGCAGGAGGGCGGGATGAGCGTGGAGGAGATCGCGCAGGCGACCGGCGTCTCCCGCGAGACGGCGAAGAGCCGGCTGCGCTACGCGATGTCGAGGTTGAGAAAGGGCATGCTGGGATGGCGATGAACGGACGTGGCAAGGGCGGCGTGGACGGTGGCGCGGAGCGCGACCCCGGGCTCGAGCGTCTCTATCGGGAAGCCGCGCGCGAAAAGCCGCCGGCGCATCTCGATGCGGCCATCCTCGCTGCGGCGCGCCGGGAGGTCCGCGCGCGCCCCCGGTCCATTGCCCCGATGCTGCGCCGCTGGCACGTTCCCGTCTCCATCGCGGCGGTCGTCGTTGTGAGCGTGACCCTCGTGATCTTGGTGAGGGAAGAGCAGAGTCCGGAACTGATGGAAGCGCCGGTTGCTGCAGTTGCGACAACCGCTGACCAGGCCCCCGCGTCACGGAAGGAGGCGGCCGAAACGGAAGCGGCGAAGGGAACCGCGCAAATGCAGGCTGCGGCCCCCTCACCCCCGCGCCGTGCGTCGCGCGACGACGCAACGCCCCCGGCGGCGCTGAACACGCTGCAGGACGGGGTTCGGCCCGAACCCGGGCCGCCCGCGGTGCCGAGCGCGGGGGTCGTGGCAACGCCGGAGCTGGCCGCCAAGCCGCTGCTGCAGCCGTTCCGGTCGGCGCCTCCTCAATCGCTCGAGGAGCGCGAGGCGGCTGCGCCAGCGGATACGGTCTCGGCAGGCAGGATGGCGGGCGCACGGGCCGCGCCGGGTGAGTCGCCCGCCGCCCCTTCAACCGCGGAAACCCCTCCTGTCCGCGCGATGGCACGAGCCGCCGCGACGAAGGCCGCCGAGCAAGATCGGCAGCCGGTTTGGCACGGCTTCGAGAAGGAGCCCCCCGAGAAGTGGCTTGCACGCATCGAGGAGCTGAAGAAGCAGGGGCGGGGCGCCGAGGCAGATCAGATGCTGTCCGAGTTCAAGCGTCGCTTCCCGGATCACCCCCTGGCTGGGCGCCCGAGATAGGCGTGTGTGCGGCGCAGGAGGGCCAGGGGATGCGGCTAGGTGTCGGATCGCATGCGTTTTCGGATGCGGCCGACACCGCTAGCCTCGCGCATTTATTGCTATGCAGCATCTCCAGAACATGGTAGGAACAACCTATTGACAACATGCGGAATTGATACGAGAATGTGTGGATGCTGCAAAGCAGCATTGATGCGCTAGACCGGCGCTCGGGTTAACGTCACGGGAAGTGATTGCACTGAGGTGCCTCAACCACTAGAATTGGGCACCGCCCCGAGTTGCACCCCAACTTATAGTGGCTATGGTTTGGCCGGTTCAAAGAAAAGGGCTCCTGGTTCCGCGCCGTAGCAGTTGCTGGCCCGCACGCATCAAGTCCAGTCGCAGTGGAAAGGCAGTCATCATGCGAATGAACAGAGCCGAACTGACGGCAATCGACGGCCCGCGCCTCGGCAAATGGGGGCAGTGGGGCCACAGGCTGGTTTCATCCCTGGTCTTGCTCGCCAGCGTGGCGGCATTGGGGCTTATCCTCACCGACCACGGCAGAACCGGCCGCTTGGTGCCTACCGAGACGAGCGAGTACCCAGTGATGCCCTCCCCGATAGCGAGCGACCTGGAACGGCGGGCGGTCACGGATACCGCGGTGATGCAGGCTGAGGAAGACCGCTACCGTGCCCTGTCGGAGTTCGTGGCGAGACGCTACCGGGTGTCCCAGAACGCCGCTTTTGACCTGGTTTCGCACGCGCACCGCGTTGGCCGCGAGCTGCAGCTCGACCCCCTGCTGATCATTGCCGTGATCGCCATTGAGTCCCGCTTCAACCCCATCGCGGAAAGCCGGGCGGGCGCCAAGGGGCTGATGCAGATCATCCCGAAATTTCACACCGACAAGCTGAAGGAGTTCGGGGGCACGGAGGCGGTGTTCGAGCCCGAGACCAACATCCACGTCGGTGCAAGGATCCTGAAGGAGTACCTGCGCCGGACCGGCAACCTCGGCATTGCGTTGCAGATGTATGCCGGGGCGCTGGGAGACGGCGAGGACCAGTACACGCGCAAGGTCCTCAACGAGCGCCAGCGGCTGCAGCAGGTGGTATCCACCCTTCCGAAGCGCCCCCCTTCTGCGGCCGCGGTGCGAACGGCGTCCACTCCGGTGAACTATCCCAACGTGCTGCCCTCCGCCCTCGACTGAGGGTCGCGGGCCGGCAGCAAATGGCGAGGGTTCGAATCGCCTGGCAGGGCGGTGAAGTGACCGCTAACTTGCGGGACACGCCCACGTCGAGAGGACTGTTTGCCGCGCTGCCCTGCGAGGCCGGCGCCCACACCTGGGGCGAAGAGGTCTATTTCGAGGTGCCGGTGACGGCGCGGCTCGAGTCCGGCGCCGAGCAAGTCGTGGACCCCGGCACGGTGTGCTTCTGGGTGCAGGGTGCCGCGCTCGCTCTGCCGTTCGGCCCGACCCCCGTGTCGAAGGGCAACGAATGCCGGCTGGTCACCCGTTGCAACGTGCTGGGGAGAATCGAAGGCGACCCGCGCCGGCTGAAGCAAGTGAAGCAGGGAGCGACGGTCCGCGTCGAGCTCATTCCTGTTAAGCCGTGACTCGCGGATGGCGGCTCGCGAGCCGCGAGTCACGAACCGCGGCCCATCAAAGCTTGTGTGAGCCGATCATCAGACGCTTGAATACCGAGTAGCGCTCGCCCACACCGTCCTCGCTCGGCTCGCGTTTCACGGTGATCCACACGTCGGCGGGGAAACCGCCCGCCAGTTCCGCGGTGTAGGCGCATTCATCTGCCGCCGCGGCCCGCGCCGCTTCCAGCGAAGGCGCCCCGAGCTCGGCAAGGAAGAACCGGGCCAGATCCTCTCTTAGTTGCTCCAGCACGGAATCGCGGATCTCGGCGACCTCCGCCAGCGTGCATCGACGGCGGGCGGCGACGGCGACGAAGGTGGTGTCGCAGTGGCAGGTGGGCGTGCGGTGGCCGCGCGCGAGGTCGCACACCGCGTAGCCCCCCGAGACCACCCACTCGCCGTCCGCCGCCGCGCCTCCTTCCTGCGCGAGGATGCGGGCATCCGAATCGTCGAGCCGGACCGCCTTGAGAAATTTCACTTCAATCCCCGTATCGCTGCTTCATATGCGCGAGTTGAGCGGCGGAACGTCCGTCCGCTCGAACTCGCGCAGGTCAATCGGCGGCTCATCCTCCGATTGACCCTATAATAGTCGCGGGCGGGACTTCGGGACAGGAGCGCGCGATGGCACAGCAACCGGAATTGCCGAAGGACTGGTTCGAGTTCATGCAGAAGATGTGGAACCCGATGTCATTTCCCATGCCAGGCATGGCGATGCCCACCGTCGACGTGGGCGAGATCGAGAAGAAGATCGCGGAGCTGAAGGCGGTGGAAAACTGGCTTACGATGCAGGTGGGGTTCCTGCAGATGACGGTGAAGACGCTCGAGATGCAGAAAGCGGCGCTGCAGTCGCTTGCCGCCGCCGCGCCGACGGGGAAGGCTGAAGGCAGGAAATAACGGCGGGGTGGGAGTCCGCTCCGTTGCCGCGGCACGGGCGGCTAGGCCTCGAGAGTCGCGCGGTCGAAGAACGGCTTGTCGCCTTTGATTTGCGTCCGATGCATCAGCCGCCGCGACTCGGGATCGAACGAGTCGCGGCGATGCATGGTGCACCGATTGTCCCACATGACGAGGTCGCCCGCCTTCCACTTCTGGTACCACGCGAATTCCGGCTTGCTCGCGTGCGCCCAGAGCCGGTTCAGCAGGTCTTCGCTCTCGGCCAGAGGCAGCCCCACGACGTAGGCGTTTCTCCGGCGCCCGAGGAATAGCGCGTTGCGGCGCGTCTCCGGGTGGGTGCGGACGATGGGATGGACCGCCCCCGGCGCCTCCCGCGGGTCGGTGACATCCCTGAACCCCTTGCGCAGGTCGCCGACGCTGTTGCGGCTCGAGTCGTGCTTGCAGGACCGGCCGACGATCGCCCGCTTCAGTTCCGCCGGCAGCGTCTCGAACGCAAGGTACATGTTGTTGAAGCCGGTATCGCCGCCCGCCGGCGGCACCTCCAGCGCGAAGAGCAGGCTACCGATCGGCGTCCTCTCGTTGTACGACATGTCGGTGTGCCATTCCGCCTCGTAGTGACCGAGGTTGCCGATTGGCTTGCCGTTCATCAGGATGTTCGACATCACCGTGATCTCGGGGTAGGGATCGACCTCGGCATCACCCACGGCATGGACCGGTGCCTGGTCGAGGTCCCCGAATCGGCGCGCAAACGCAAGGAGGCCGGGGTCGTCGAGTTGCTGGCCGCGAAACCGCAGGACGAGGTGCTCGTGCCAGGCCGCCTCGATCGCCTTGAAAGCGGCCGCATCGAGCGGTTGCGCGAGGTCCACGCCCGCCACGTCGGCGCCGAGCGCGGCGCCGGTGGGGACGATCGTGATGCCCTTGCGTTGGGGCAGATCCATGGTTTCGCTCCCGCGGGGGATGACGCATGCTAATTCCGACCCGGCGGGACCGCAAGCCGCGTGCTTTCACCCAACGGCGGGAGCATACTTATTCCGGGTCCGCCGGTTGGAATGGACAGCGGGTTGCCGCTCGACCGGCGGTGATCGTTCCCGGATACCTACGCCACAGGAGGCAACCATGGCCACTACGGTACGCAAGACCGCCTACTACAGCATGACGACACCCAATCGCGCCGGTCAAGGCGCGCGGTTGCTGAGTGCGCTCGCCGCGCACGGAGTCAACCTGCTCGGGTTCACGGGCTTCCCCAACGCCGGACGGGCGCAGGTGGATTTCGTGCCCTACGATGTCTCCAAGTTCACCACCGCCGCCCGCAAGCTCGGGATGAAGGTGAGCAAGCGGAAGACCGTGTTTCTCGCGCAGGGCACGGACAAGGCGGGTGCGTGCGCCGGTATCTGCAGCAAGCTCGCAAAAGCCGGCATCAACATGGTGGCGATGGACGCGGTCGCCGCCGGCAAGGGACGATTCGGCGCGATCTTCTGGGTCAAGCCGCGCGACGTGGCGCGCGCGTCGCGGTTACTGCGCGCCCGGTAACGCAGCAGAGCGAGCCGCCAGGCGCTTCAGGAACGGCGAGTCCACATAGGAAAAACGGGGGCCCGTGCGGCCCCCGTTTTCGTCGGAAATATGATTAAATCACGCGCTCCGAGCACGAGCCCAACCCAGGAGACAACCCATGCCTCACACGATGCGAGTCTACGAATACGGCGGTCCGGAGAAGCTGCGCTGGGAGCAGGTGCAGGTCGGCGCGCCCAGTGACGGCCAGGTGCTGGTGCGGAACACCGCCGTCGGCCTGAACTTCCTGGACACCTACCAGCGCAGCGGCCTCTATCAGATACCGCTCCCGTTCACGCCGGGGTCGGAGGGCGCGGGAGTCGTCGAGGCGGTCGGCCCCAAGGTGAAGGAGTTCAAGGCCGGTGACCGCGTCGTTTATTCCGGCCCGATCGGCGCCTACGCCGAGGTGCTGCTGCGCCCCGCCGACAGGCTGGTGAAGATCCCCGCCGGCATCGATGACAGGACCGCCGCCGCGATGATGCTGAAAGGCCTCACCGCGCAGTACCTCCTCCGCCGCACCTACCGCGTCAAGAAAGGCGACACCATCCTCGTGCACGCGGCCGCCGGCGGCGTCGGCCAGATCCTGTGCCAGTGGGCGAAAGCGCTCGGCGCCACCGTGATCGGCACGGTCGGCAGCGATGAGAAGGCCGTGCTCGCGAAAAGGGTCGGGTGCAAGCATGTCATCGTGACCGCGCGCGAGAAATTTGTGGAACAGGTAAAGGCCATCACCCGGGGCAAGGGCGTGCCGGTGGTCTACGACGGGGTCGGCAAGGACACCTTCATGGACTCGCTAGACTGCCTGGCGCCGCTCGGCCTGATGGCAAGCTTCGGCAACGCTTCCGGGGCGGTGACCCAGTTCAATCCCGGCGTGCTCGCCCAGAAGGGGTCGCTCTTCCTGACGCGCCCGACCCTCATGACCTACACCGCCTCGCGTGAGGCCCTGCTCGGCGCGGCGCGGGAGCTGTTCGCGGTGGTGAAGAGCGGCAAGGTCAGGATCGCGATCAACCAGACCTATCCGCTGCGCGAGGCGGCGCAAGC